>NZ_JBFBIV010000053.1:0-60919 GCF_040702025.1 Streptomyces sp. NPDC088194
GTGCGTACGGCCGGATACGGCCTGCGCGCTAGTTCTTCTGCGCGGGCTTGCGCAGCTGGAGGTGCAGCTCGCGCAGCCGGGTGTCGGGCACCTCCGAGGGGGCACCCATGAGGAGGTCCTGGGCGTTCTGGTTGAGCGGGAACGCGATGGTCTCCCGGATGTTCGGCTCGTCCGCCAGCAGCATGACCATCCGGTCGACGCCGGGCGCGATCCCACCGTGCGGGGGCGCGCCGAAGTGGAACGCCCGCAGCATCCCGCCGAACTCGGCCTCCACCGTCTCCCGCGTGTACCCGGCGATCTCGAACGCCGCGTACATCACGTCGGGTTCGTGGTTCCGGATCGCGCCGGAGGACAGCTCGATGCCGTTGCACACGATGTCGTACTGCCAGGCGAGGATGTCCAGCGGGTCCTTCGTGCGGAGCGCTTCGAGGCCGCCCTGCGGCATGGAGAACGGGTTGTGCGAGAACTCGATCGCGCCGGTGTCCTCGTTCCGCTCGAACATCGGGAAGTCCACGATCCAGCAGAAGCGGAAGACGTTCTCGTCGAACTGCCCGGCCCGCCGGGCCGCTTCGACCCGCACCGGGCCCATGATCTTCGAGACCTCGTCGAACTCCCCGGCCCCGAAGAAGATCGCGGTGCCCGCCTTGGCGCCGACCGCGGCCAGCAGCGCGGTGGTGTCGTCCTCGGTGAGGAACTTGGCGATCGGCCCGGTGAGCTTGTTCTCCTCGCCGACCCGCACCCAGGCCAGGCCCTGCGCGCCGAGCGAGACGGCGTACTCGCCGAGCGAGTCGAAGAACTTCCGCGGCTGGTCCGCGGTGTCGGGCACGGCCAGCGCGCGGACGTGCTTGCCGGCGAACGCCTTGAAGGAGGAGCCCGCGAAGATCCCGGAGACGTCGACGAGTTCGAGCGAGGTGCGCAGGTCGGGCTTGTCGTTGCCGTACTTGAGCATCGACTCGCGGAACGGGATGCGCGGGAAGGGCGAGGTGACGGTGCGGCCGCCGCCCAGCTCGGTGAAGAGGTCGGTCATCACCTTCTCGATGACGCCGAACACGTCCTCCTGCTCCACGAAGCTCATCTCGACGTCGAGCTGGTAGAACTCGCCGGGCGAGCGGTCCGCCCGGGAGTCCTCGTCGCGGAAGCAGGGCGCGATCTGGAAGTAGCGGTCGAAGCCGGAGATCATCAGCAACTGCTTGAACTGCTGCGGTGCCTGCGGCAGCGCGTAGAACTTGCCGGCGTGCACCCGGGAGGGCACCAGGAAGTCGCGGGCGCCCTCGGGCGAGGTGGCCGACAGGATCGGCGTGGCCATCTCGTTGAAGCCGAGCGCGGTCATCTCGCGGCGCAGGAAGGAGATCACCTGGGTGCGCAGCATGAGGTTGCGGTGCATGCGCTGGCGGCGCAGGTCGAGGAAGCGGTTGGTCAGCCGCATCTCCTCGTTGGCGTTGTCCTCGGGGAAGACCGGGAACGGCAGCGGGTCGGCGGCGCCCAGCACCTCCAGCGAGGTGACCTCGACCTCGATCTCGCCGGTGGGCAGCTCCGGGTTGACGTTCTCCGCGGAGCGGGCGAGCACCCGGCCGTCCACCCGCAGCACGGACTCCTTGGACTGGCCGCTGAGCTGGTCGTAGACCGGGGAGCCCGGGTGCACCACGAGCTGCGTGAAGCCGTAGTGGTCGCGCAGGTCCACGAAGAGGATGCCGCCCAGATCGCGGCGATTGTGCAGCCAGCCGGACAGGCGGACGTCGGTGTCGACGTCGGTGGCGCGCAGCTCGCCGCAGGTGTGGGACCGGTACCGGTGCATCAGCTTCGTCCTAGGCGTGGGATGTGACAGAAGTCGTCGGAGGTGTGTCGGTGGCGTGGTGTCGGGAAATCGGTGGGGCTCAGCCTACCGGCGCCCCTCCCCCCACCCTCCACAGGGATCTATTCGCCCATACCTTCCTGAGCACCATAAACTAGGAAAATGCGCACAGAGGACGTCCTCGCCGCCGCGGGCTACGGCCTGTGGCAGTGGGACGAATCGACCGGCACCGTGGCGGTCGACGGTCGCGCGGCGCGCCTGCTCGGACTGTCCGGCGGCGCCGCCACCCGCCGATCGTCGGAGGTGCGCGCCCGGCTGCACCCCGCGGACTACGTCGCACTCGCCGGCGCGGTGTCGCTCGCCGCCGCCGAGGGCACCGTGGCCGAGGCGCTGCTGCGGGTGGTCGGCGAGAACGGCCAGGTGGAGCGCACCGTCCGGGCCCGGCTGCGGCCGCAGGGTCCGCTGCTCAGCGGCAGCCTGCACGAGATCCGCGAGCCCTCCGCGCCGTACGACGGCCAGGGGCGCGCCGGCCGGCAGGGACACGGCCACGGCCTGGGCCACAGCGCGGGCCTGTCCGGCCTGGCCCGCAACCACGAGGCCCGCGGCGACTGGCGGCGGGCCCGCGAGGCGTTCCTGCTGGACGCCGGGCGGGCGCTCGCCGAGGCCGACTCCACCTCCGAGGTGCTGCGGGTCGCCGCCACCTTGTCCATGCCCGGCTTCTCCCCCGACGGGCTGGCCGTCTTCGGCATCAATGGTGACCGGCTGTCGCTGATCGGTCACCATGGACAGGAACTCGGCGACCCTTTTCTGGTCGACATGCCGCTGACCACGGACTATCCCGCGGTCACGGCGGTACGCACCGGCCAGGCGGTCTACCTGCCCAGCCCCGAGTCGTACGAAGAGCGGTATCCGATGAGCTGGCCGCTCATCAAGCCCTACGGCCGCTCCTCGTGGGCGTACCTCCCGCTGACCGTCGCCGGGTCCACCATCGGCGCCTGGATGGCCGCCTTTCGTGAGCGGGTCGACTTCACCCCCGACGAGCGGTCGGTGCTCACCACGGTGGCCCGCATGCTCGCCCAGGCGCTGTCCCGCGCCCACCTGCACGAGTCCGAGCGAGCCCTGTCCGACGGCCTCCAGCGCACCATGCTGCCCGCCCGCGAGCCCGAGATCGACGGGATGGCGGTCGCCGCGCGCTACGTCCCGACCGGCGGCGGCCTCCAGGTCGGCGGCGACTGGTACGACGTGATCGACCTGCCGTCCGGCCGTACCGCCCTGGTCATCGGCGACGTGCAGGGCCATGACGTGCGGGCCGCCGGGATCATGGGCCAGATCAGGATCGCGCTGCGCGCCTACGCCGCCGAGGGCCACAGCCCCGACGCGGTGCTCTCCCGGACGTCCCGCTTTCTGGCCGGCCTGGGCGCCGACGCCTCGCCCGAGGAGCCCGGCGGCGCCCCCGACATCCGCTTCGCCACCTGCCTCTACCTGGAGGTGGACCCCTCCGACGGCACCGTGGAGGTGGCCCGCGCCGGGCACCCCGAGCCCGCGATCCGGCTCGGCGACGGCACCACGATCATGCGGCGCACCGCGGGCGGCCTGCCGCTGGGCGTGGAGCCCGACACGGACTACCCCACCACCCGGCTCGTCCTGGAACCCGGTGAAGTGCTGCTGATGTGCACCGACGGGCTGATCGAGACCGGCGGGCACGACCTGGACACCGGGTGGCTGCGGTTGCGCGAGGTCTTCGAGGCCGGGCCCGCGGAGGATCTGGAGCAGCTCGCCGACTCCATGGTGCGCGCCGTGCACGGCCCCGCCTCCCACCACACCACCGGGCCGCTCGCCGACCGCCGCGAGGACGACATCGCGCTGCTGCTGCTGCGCCGCGACCCCGACGGGCCGACCTGCGCGGTGCCGATACGGCGCACCGTCCTCACCGTCTCGCAGTCCGACCCCGGGCAGATCCGCTCCGCCCGCGAGGACATCCGCTCCCTGCTGCACGACTGGGCCTCCCCCGACCAGTTCGAGTCCGCGGTCCTCCTCGTCTCCGAGCTGATCACCAACGTCCTGGTGCACACCGACGACGACGCGGTGCTCATCGCCGAGGTGATCGGCATGCCCGGCACCCGCCGCCTGCGCGTCGAGGTCGCCGACCGCTCCGACGACATGCCCCACCCCCGCTCCCCCGGCGAACTCGCCTCGTCCGGCCGCGGCCTCTTCCTCATCGAGGAACTCGCCGACGCCTGGGGCGTCGAGCCCCGCGGCGACGGCAAATCCATCTGGTTCGACCTCTTCGAAACCCGCGTCTGACGGCTTCCGCGGCCCTCCCGTGGGCGCCGTACGGGGCGCCCTGTCGCGTCCTCCGCCCGCGTGCCGGCGTCGGCGCCGACTGGCACAAGTGCCCGACCGGGACGCCCGGGTGCACCGCTTCGAGTACACCTACACGCTGAAGGTGGAGGTCCCGCAGGACCGACCTCGATGTTCATCAGCGTCGATTCCGACCGCGTGAGCACCTGTCACGGCCCCAAGTCGGCCGGTCGAGCGGTCGGGTGGGCGTGCGGGGGTGGAATCGGCATCAGTCGGTGTGCTCAGGGGTAGGAGGACGCGGCCCGGACTTGTGCGGTCGGGTCGTACTTCAACTCCTGTGAACGGAGCGGCAGATGAAGATCCTCGGGAGAGAGCCCGCGCTGTGGCTGTCGCTCCTGGCGGTGGTGATCAAGCTGAGCACGGCGTTCGGGCTGGACCTCAGCGACAAGCAGCAGGCGGTGGTGAACGCGTTCGCCGCCGCGGTCGTCGGTCTGCTGGTCGCGCTCAGCGTTCATGACGGTGTCAACGCGGCGGTGCTCGGGCTGCTGCAGGCGGGGATGTCGCTCGCGATCGGCTTCGGCCTGCACTGGACCCCCGACCAGCAGTCGACGGTGATGAGCCTCGCCTCCGTCCTGGTCGCGATGTGGACCCGGGGCCAGGTCACCGCCAAGGTCCCGCCGCCGGCCTCGGCCGCACCCGCCGCCCCGTCCGCGTCCGCGTCCGCGTCCGCCAAGAAGACCACCACCCCGGCCCAGAAGACCGCCGGCTCCAAGAAGAGCGCCGCGGCGAAGAAGGCGGCGCCGGCGGAGTAGTCGGGCGGCGGAGCAGTCGGGGGGCGGCGCGGGACGCCGGTCAACTGCCCCGCACGGCAAGGCGGTCGGGGCCGGTGAAGGTCAGGTGCGCCGGGGAGAGGGCGCGCAGGAAGTCGGGGGCGTCGAAGAGGGCGCCGGGGGCGAGTACGCCCGCGGTGGGGCCCTGGACGCGGCCGTCGAGGAGGCGTTCGGCGGCTTCCACGACCAGGGGCGCGGTGATCGCGTAGATGTCGCGGCCGGACGCGGTCGCGCGGCGGTGGACGCCGTCCCTGCGGGCGACGACGTCGACGAGGAAGGTCTGCGCCGAGCGGCCGTCGGGGTCCGCGGGCGCGGGCGGCGGGGTGGTGGGGTCGCTCAGGTCCCGCAGCGGCGCCTGGTTCATGTGCACCCGGATCTCCGGCACCCGCAGATGGCGGGAGATGGTGACCTGGTCGGCGGTGGACAGTTCGGTCACGTCCTGGACGCCGAGCGGCGCCGGGAACTCCCAACTGCCTTCGGCGGCAGGCCCGGTGGGCTGGACGAGCCGGTTGCCGGTGAAGACCAGGTGCCGGCCGGCGTTGCTCCGCACCGTCTCGCGGGTGCCCCGCGTCGGCCGCCAACTGTCCAGCGAGATCGCCAGGGTGAGGTCGTCCGCGTCCGTCCAGTCCCCCATCGCCGCGCTCGCCAGCAGGTCGCCGAGGCCGCCGTAGAACGCCATCGACGGCACCACCGCCACCCCCGCCTCGCGCGCCCGGTCCGCCCGCCGCTCGAACGTCTCCAGGGTGACCGCCTGTTCGGCGGCGACGTCGAGGTAGGGAATCCCGGCGCGGAGCGCGGCGTCGACGAGCGGCAGCGCGGTGGCGGCGAACGGTCCCGCGCAGTTGACGACCGCGACCGCACCTTCCAACGCGCCCGCCAGGGAGGCCGGTTCGGCGATGGACGCGACCCGGACCTCGGCACCGGACCCGTCCTGCGCTCCCCCCTGCCCCCGCGCGACAGCGTTCAGCTTGTCCCGGTCGCGCCCCGCGAGAATCGGCGTCCAGCCGCGCCGCCGCAACTCGCGGACGACGAAGACGCCGGTGTGCCCGTAGGCGCCGAAGACGGCGATGGCCCCGCGGTGCGCCTGCCGCCCGTATCGCCCGTCGCTCCCTTCGCGCCCGTCGCTCCCGTTCTCGTCGCGCCCATGCCCGTCGTATCCCTGCGGTGTGTTCATACGGACAAGGGTCGGCTTCACAAGCCCCCCGCACGAGTGGCCGAAACGACGAGCTGCGTACACTTTCGGACATGACATCCGTGGCGCTGGCGCTCTACGACGGAGCGATGCTGTTCGAGGCCGCCGCGGCCTGCGAGGTGTTCGGCGTCGACCGCGAACTGACCGACACCTGGTACGACTTCCGCGTCTGCGGCCCGCGCCGCTCCCCGGTCGGCGGCTGGCTGCGGGTCGACACCCCGTACGGCCTCGACGCGCTCGCCACCGCGGACACCGTGGTCGTGGCGGCCTGCGCCGACATCGACACCGCTCCCCCGCCCGACCTGGTCGCGGCCGTACGCGCCGCCCACGACCGCGGCGCCCGGCTCGTGTCGCTGTGCACGGGCGCGTTCGTGCTGGCGGCCGCAGGAGTGCTGGACGGCCGCCGCGCGACCACGCACTGGGAGCACGCGGCGGCGCTCGCGGCCCGCTACCCCCGCGTCCAGGTGGACCCGGACGTCCTCTACACGGACGAGACGACCGTGCTGACCTCGGCCGGGAAGGCGGCCGGGATGGACCTGTGCCTGCACATCGTGGCCCTCGACCACGGCGCGGCCGTCGCCAACGCGCTGGCCCGCCGGCTGGTCGTCCCCCCGCACCGGGCCGGCGGCCAGGCCCAGTACGCCACCGCGCCGGCCGCCCCCGACACCGCCCCCGCGCTCGCCGGCCTCCAGCACTGGGCGCTCGAACGGCTCGACGAACCGCTGACCGTGCCCGACCTGGCCCGCCGGGCGAACATGAGCACCCGCAACCTCACCCGCCGCTTCACGGCCGCCACCGGCCTCACCCCGCTGCGCTGGCTGCACACCCAGCGCATCCGGCGCGCCCGGGAACTGCTCGAAACGACGGACGACAGCGTCGAGTTGATCGCGACGCGCACCGGCATGGGCACCGCGGCGACCTTGCGCAGGCACTTCCACCGCGCGCTCGGCGTGCCCCCGGACACGTACCGGCGCACTTTCCGCGACCGGCACGGCGCCGCCGCCGCCGCGGGGTGACGCGACCGCCCGGGCGGGCCCGGGCGGCCACCCCGTACGCGGGTCCGCCGTTTCCGTTCCGCGGCTCAGACCGCCGCGGAGCCCTTCCTGCGCAGCCGTACGACACCGATCGCCCCCGCGCCGACCAGCACCGCCGCGCCGCCGATGCCCGCGATCAACGGCGTCGCCGAGGACGAACCCGTCTCCGCGAGGGTCCCGCCGTCAGGAGCCGTCGAGGGGGCCGGCGTACCGCTGCCGCCGGTCTTCGAGCCGGGCGCGAGCACGTCGAAGGTGGCGTCGGTGGTGCTGCCCCGGGTGCAGTTCTTCGTGGTGTCGACGTAGCTGCCGCCGCCGACGGCGTAGCTGGGGCCGGGGGTGGCCTTGGCGTCGACCCTGATCCGGAACTTCAGGTCGGCCGACGCGTGGGCGGTCTTCAGCGTGGTGTGGCCGTAGATGAGGCCGGTCTCGCGGATGTCGTCCTTGCCCTCGTCCTTCAGGCTCAGCCACTTGCCGTTTCCGGCGTCCCAGTACTCCAGGTACGCGTGCTTGTAGAGGTCGGCGTTGTAGCTGTCCTCGCCGTTGTTGGCGGTGACCGACGCCTCGACCGCGCCGAGCGCCTTGTCGGTGGTGCCGGCCACGTTCAGCGTGAACGTGGACCAGCCGCCGCCCGCCACGATGCTGGACGGCAGCCCCTTCAGCTGGACGCGGATGGTGCTAGAGGGCCCGCTGCTGCACGGCGGCGGCGTTCCCGCGTCGGTCGGCGTGGCCGTGGGCGACGACGACGGCGACGTGGTGGGGGCCGAGGAGGACGGGGTGGAGGTGTCGGCCGTCGGCAGGGTCGAGGGGGCCGACGGTGTCGAGGAGGTCGAGGGGGCCGTGGTCGAGCCGGCCGGCCCGGGATCGGCGTGTGCCACGGCGGTGGCGCTCAGCAGCACGGCCGGGACGATCGCGGTGGCCGTGGCAGCGGCCGACAGAGTGCGACGAAGGTTCATGAGTGGGTCCTCGCGGAGTGGCGCAGACGTGTATGACACCCCTGTGACCCTGGTGACTAAGTGAGCGTTGTACACGGTTCGCGCTGTTCGCCAGACGTTCAACGAGCGTTCGGGCGGCGCGTCCGTCCCGCCCCGCGCCGGTGGCCGGGGTCCGTGTCAGGCCGCGCGCCGGTGGCCGGGGTCCGTGCCGGGCCACCGGTCCGCGTGCCGCCCCGGCTCCTGCTGCTTGGCCGTCCGCTGGAGGATCAGCAGCGCGGCGTCGTCCGCGGGCTGCCCTCCGGTGTGCCGCAGCAGGTCGTGGTGGATGTGGTCCAGGAGTACGTCCGGGTCGGTCGCGGGCAGGCCGGCCACGCGCTCGGCGAGCGGGTAGAACTCGCCGGCCGGTGAGCGCGCCTCGATGAACCCGTCGGTGTACAGCACGAGGAAGTCGCCGGGCTCGAAGGCGAACTGCTCGGTGCGCAGGACCGCGGCGGGGTGCGGGGCGGTGACGCCGAGCGGGGGCGAGATCCGGTGGGCGTACAGCGCGGTGACCTGGCGGTCGTGGATGAGCAGGGGCGGTGGATGGCCGCAGTTGATCATCTCCGCCCGCGAGCCGTCGTCGGGCAGGTCGAGCAGGAGCGCGGTGACGAAGTGCTCGCCGATGTCCTCCTCGACATCCGCGACCTCCTCCAGGTTCCGGCTGACGCTTTCCTCCACGGCGGCCACGAGGTCGGGCAGTCCGGCGTGCCGGTGGGCGGCCTCGCGGAACGCGCCCAGCACCATCGACGCCTCGCCGATGGACGCCAGGCCGTGGCCCCGTACGTCGCCGATGATCACGCGGGTGGCGGGGTGGGCGGCGCGGGCCGTGGCGAAGAGGTCGCCGCCGATCTGCGTCTCGTCCTCGGAGGAGAGATACAGCCAGGCCACCTGCTGCGGTCCGACCCGGCGGGGTGGCGGCCGCAGCAGCACCCGCTGTGTGGTCTCGGCGACCGAACGTGCGCGGCCCAGCTCGCGGTTGCGTCTGTCGCGCGCGACGCACACCAGGAAGACCAGGAGCGACAGTCCGGTCAGCGCGATGATCTGCGCCACGTGGTTGGCCGTGCCGAGACCGCCCTCGAACACTCCGATCAACGTCTGCGCCGCCACCGCGAGCACCCCGGCCACAGCGGTGAGCCTCGGCCCGGCGAGGGACGCGGTGAGGGCGGGCGCGATCACCAGCAGCGGGCCGAGGTGGACGGTCTCCGGCAGCAGCAGATCCGTCACCGTGATCACCGCGATGAGCACGAACGGCAACACCAGCAGACGGCTACGGCCCGACGGCTGCTCCAGGAGGCGGTCCACCGACAGGCGGCGACTTTCCATTTCCTCCCGCTACCCCTTTATGTCCGGATTACCCCCTGGCCGGGAGAAGAGGGTGGCGCCGGCCCTTGCGATGCCAGGGAGGGCGGGAGCGGCGGACCGGTGGCGATGTCAGCGCCTGCCATTGCATGCCGGGGTCGCGTACGATCGGGGCATGGGCAGATGGGAGCCGGACGCGCGCGGGCGCCTCGGCAAGGCAGCGCTGGAACTGTTCGACGAGCGCGGATACGAGCAGACCACCGTGGCGGAGATCGCCAACCGGGCCGGGCTCACCGAGCGGACCTTCTTCCGGCACTACGCCGACAAGCGCGAGGTGCTCTTCGCCGGCTCGGCGGCCCTCCAGGACCTCATCGTCGGCGCCGTCGCGGCCACGCCCGAGGGCACCGCACCGATCGACGCGATCGCCGCCGGCCTCGACGCCGCCGCCGACCAGATCTTCCGGGGCGCCCACCGGCACGCCCGCCGGCGCCAGGCCCTCGTCTCCGCGCACACCGACCTCCAGGAGCGCGAACTCGTCAAGCTCGCCGCGCTCTCGTCGGCTCTCACGCGGACCCTGCGGGGCCGTGGCGTGACCGAGCCGGCCGCGAGCCTCGCCGCCGAAGCGGGCACCGCCGTCTTCCGGGTCGCCTTCGAGCGCTGGGTCGGCGAGGCGGACCAGCCGCGCGAACTCGCCGACGTCATCCACGAGTCGCTCGCCGAGTTCAAGTCCCTCACCGCGGCCGGCTGACGGGTGGGCGAACTCGTCAGCGTCCCGCCCGCGGTGCGGGACCGCCTCGTCGTCAGGTTCGGTCCCGAAGTCGTCGGCTGGCTCGACGCGTTGCCGTCCCTCGTCGGTGAACTCACCGCCCGCTGGAACCTGGAGCCGGTCGCGGCGGGCGGCGGCGGCACCTCGCGGGTCTTCCGCTGCGTGCGGCGCGACACCGGCGCCTCGGTGTGGCTGAAGCTCACCCCGGAGCCCGCGATCGCCCGCGAGGAGGCGGCGGCGCTGCGCGCCTGGGCCGGCAGGCCGTCGGTCGTACCGCTGCTCGCGGAGGAACTCGCCGTAGGCGCGCTGCTGTTGGGCGACGTACGACCAGGGGTGCAGGTGAAGCGGCTCGGGTGGCGGCTCGCCGACATCGGCCCGCTCCTCCGGGACCTGCGGGTCCCCGCCGTCGCGCCCGTTCCCCACTCCGCGCTACGGCCGCTGACGCATCGGGTCGACTTCGTCTTCGACCTGACCCTCCGCAGGTTGGCCGCGGCCGGCGTGGGCGAACCGTTCGACGCGGGCGTGCTCGACCGCGCCCGGGCCGCGGCTCTGGAACTGGCCGTCGACGGCCCGCTCGGGCTCGTCCACGGTGACCTCAACCCGGCCAACGTGCTGTCCGGCCCGGGCGCGGATACGGTCGCGGGCCCCGGCCAGGCGCCGACACCGGCAACGGCTCTGGTGGCGATCGACCCGCGCCCCGCCTGGGGCGACCCCGACTTCGACGCCGTGGACTGGGTACTCGACGCGGTCACCGACCACGCGGACCTGGAACGACGCATCGACACGCTGGCCGCACTCGTGCCCGGGATGTCCCCCGCCCGCGTGCTGCGCTGGTGCCGCTCCCTCGGCGTCCTCGACGCGGCCCTCAGGTTCTGCGCCGGCCGCCACGGCCCGGAGACCCGCTTCCTCCTGACCCTGTCCCGCGGCTGACCCCGTCGGGCACCCGAAGCGCGGAGGGGACGGAGCCGGCCGGATTCGAACCGGCGTCCTCCCACACGCAGTGGGGGTGCGACAACCGCTGCGCTACGAGCCCCGTCCCACCGGGGAGCCTACGCACCCCACCCCCGCACGGCACCCGAATATCCGAGCCCCGCCACTCCCCCGGACCTACCGTCACCCGACCGGTCCGCCGGTGGCGGGGACGAGGCTCAGGGGATGGCGAAGCTCACGGGATGACGAAGGCGACCTCACCACGGGACGCCGTGGTCACCGCGCCCGCCCGGCGCAGCACGTCCGCAGGGCCGAGCACCGCGAACCCATCGTTGCCTCCCGGCCAGAACAACGCGAGCCGGCGGTCGCTTCCGGCCCCGGCCAGCAGCCGGTTCAGCTCAGCGGCCGGCATGAGGGTGCAGTCCATCCACGGGTCACCACTCAACGGCAGGTGCGGATCTGCCGCGTCGGTGGAGTAGAGGGTGAGCGGACCGCCGTTCACCGTCACCGTGTAGCCGGGCGCCGGGATGTCGTCCCACGGACCCGAGGAGGTCGTGACGTCCAGCACGACCCCGCAGTCGGCCAGTGGCCGCGCCATGCCGCGCAGCCAGTCCTCGACCTCACCCTCGGCGAGGTCCTCACCGTCGGCCGCCCACCCGCCTCCGCTCCACCACACCGCGCTCGTGCCGGAGTTGAGCCGCCGCGCGGCCGCGCTGCTCTCGTCGGCAGGAAGCTCCCGCCACAAACCCGCCTTGTCCAGGTCCCGAAGCAGCCTCTCGTAACGGTTCACGACGGCCATCGTGCCGCACGTGGCGTGGAGCGGGGCCGGGGTGTCGGTGGGGCTCTGGCGCCCCGGCCACCCGGAAGAGGTGATCAAGCGCCGCTGAGCCACCGAACCGCTGAGCCGCCGAGCCGTGGAGCCACCGAACCGCGGACGGTCAACGAGGCGGCTCGGAAGGGACGTTCACCCTTGCGGCGCCACCTCTCGGCTCGTGCCCATCGCCGCGGGGAACCCGTGGGTGCGGGCGGCGAAGGTGGCCGCGAAGGCGGGGGCGAGGAGGACGAGGACGGTCCAGGGGAGGGCGTGGGTGCCGAGGAGGTCGAGGAGGAGGCCGCCGACGAGACCGCCGGCGGCCGTCGCCACGTTCCAGAGGGTGACGAGGAGGACCTGGGCGGCGTCGGCGTGTTCGCCGCCCGCCTCGCCGACGGCGGTCTGGAGCAGCGACGGCGCCCCGCCCCACCCGAGCCCCCACAGCACGGCGGCGACGTAGACGAGCACGGGCTGGTGCGCACCGACTCCCAGGAGGAAGGCGGCCGTACCGATGAGCAGCACACCTCCGAGGGTCAGCGCGCGCAGCGCGCGGTGGATGCGCGCGCCCACCGTCCAGACGCTGAGCAGTGACGCGACCCCGAAGGCGAGCAGCACCAGGTCGGTACGCCCGCCGAGCCCGACGCGGTCGAGGAACGTCGAGATGTACGTGTAGAGGATGGTGTGCGCGAGCACGTACGCGGAGGTGACGAAGAGGACCGGGACGACCCCGGGCACGCGGAGTGCCCCGAGCAGAGGGGCGGCCGCACCGTCCTCCCGGCCCGCACCGTCCTCCCGGCCCGCACCCTCCTCCCGGCCGACCCCCTGCGTACTCCCGTCCCCGCTCAACCCCGTTTCCTCGCCCGGCCGTTCCGGCACCGCCAGCGTGATCCACCCGAGCAACAGCACCGTGAGCCCCGACATCACCAGGAACGCGATCCGCCAGTCCGCCTCCTTCCCCAGATACGTCCCCGCGGGCACCCCGATCGACAGCGCGACCGGAATCCCGGACATCGCGACGGCGATCGCCCGCCCCTCCAGCCCCGCGGGGGCCAGCCGCCGCGCGTACCCGGCGAGCAGCGCCCACGCGAGCCCGGCCGCCACCCCGGCGACGAACCGCGCCACCATCGTCAGCGGGTAGTTCCCGGACAGCGCGGTCACCGTGTTCGCGACGCAGAACCCGGCCATCGACACGAGCAGCAGCCGTTTGCGCGGCCACCCCGCGGTCGCCGTGGTGAGCGGGATCGCGGTGACGGCCGTACCGATCGCGAAGACCGTCACCGACTGGCCCATCGCGGACTCGCCGACCCCGAGGTCGCGCGACATCGCGGGCAGCAGCCCGGCCGGAAGGATCTCGGTGAGGCAGGTGATGAAGACGGCCGTCGCCAGCGACAGCAGCGCGGACAGGGGGAGCGCGGAACGCGTTCGCGTGGTCATGCCGGTTATGGTCAAACCCTCACATCAGTGTGAAGGTCAACCCGGCCCGTCCCCCGCCCCCTGTGAGGCACCCCACATGCGCATCGGCGAACTCTCCGCCCGCACCGACACCCCGCGCCGCCTGCTGCGCTACTACGAGGAGCAGGACCTGATCCACGTGCCGCGCTGCGCCAACGGCTACCGCGACTACCCCGAAGCCCTCGTGGACACCATTCTGCACATCCGCGGGCTCCTGGACGCGGGTCTGCCCACCCGCATCATCAAGCAGTTGCTGCCGTGCCTCACCAAGCCGTCCGTCATCCACATCCCGGACGCCACCCCGGAGATCGTCTCCACCCTCCAGACCGAACGCGACCGGATGACCGCCCGCATCGCCACCCTCACGCGCAACCGCGACGCCATCACGGACTACCTCACCGCGGTCCTCGCCCCCGCCGACGAGGCCACCACCGGCGCCGTCACGGCTCCCCGCACCCGGACCACCGCATAGGGTGCCCGGATGACCGCGATACCGGAGGAATTCACGCAGAGCACCGTCGCCCGCGAGGGCGCCCGGGGATCGGCCTGGCTCGCCGAGTTGCCCGGAATCGTGGACGACCTGCTGGAGCGCTGGGCGTGCGCACCGGACGGCCCGCCGCTGCACGGCGGCGTCGGCCTGATCGCCCCGGTACGCCGGCCCGACGGCGAGCCCGCGGTGCTGAAGGTGTCCTTCCCGCACCCCGGCAACGTCCACGAGCCCGACGCGTTCGCGGCATGGCGCGGGCACGGCGCCGTCCTGCTGCACGAGCGCGACGACGAGCGCTTCGCGATGCTGCTGGAACGGGCCCGTACCTCGACCCTCGCGGAGATCGAGGACGTCGACGAGGTGGTGACGGTCGCGGGCCGGCTCAGCCTGCGACTGGCCGTGCCCGCACCGCCCGAACTGCCCCGGCTGCGCGGGCAGGCCGACACCTGGGAGCGGGAAATCCACCAGGACGCGGCGGAGTTCGCGCAGGTGCTGCCGCCCCACGTGGTGGCCGCCGCCGTCGCGACCGTCCGCGAGCTGGGCCGCGACCAGCCGGACACCCTCATCCACGGCGACCTGCACCCCGGCAACATCCTGCGCGCGGACCGCGAGCCCTGGCTGGCCGTCGATCCCAAGGGGTACGCGGGAGACCGCGGTTACGACGGCGGCACGCTGCTCAAGGCGCTCGCCCTGCGGCTGATCGAGGCGGACGACCTCCGCAAGGCCGTCCACCGCTCGCTCGACGTCTTCGCCGAGGCCGCCGAACTCGATCGTGAACGCGTCGCGCGCTGGGCGCAGTTGCACGCCGTCCAGGCCACGTTCTGGAGCCTGCGGCACGGGTTCCGGATCGCCCGCGGTGGTCCGGAGCTGGACCGGATCACCGCGTTCGCCGGCCATCTGGCGACGCTGCTCACAGGGCGGTCCGGCTAGCCGAGCCGGGCCAGGTCCTCCTCCGACAGGCGCAGGCCGGCGGCCGCCACGTTCTCCCTCAGGTGCGCCGGGTCGCCGGTTCCGGGGATGGCCAGCACGTTGGGGCCCTTGTGGAGGGTCCAGGCGAGGCGGATCTGGGAGGGGGAAGCGCCGTGGCGGTCGGCGACTTCGGCGAGGGCCCGGTCCGCCTCCGTCGCGGGGCCCGAGGCGGAGGCGGTGGCACCGGCGGGGCCGCCGCCCACGGAGAAGAAGGGGACGAAGGCGATGCCCTGCTCGGCGCACGCCCGCTGGATCGCGTCGTCCTCGCGACGGGTCGCGAGCCCGTACTGGTTCTGCACGCACACCACCGGGGCGATGGCCAGGGCCTCCTCCAGGTGCTCGGGGCCGATGTTGGAGATGCCCAGGTGCCGGATGAGGCCCTCTTCCCGCAGTTCGGCCAGCGCCTCGAAACGCTCCTTGAGAGAGCCCTCACCGCGCTCGAGCCCGAGGCCGATGCGGAGGTTGACCACCTCAAGTCGGTCCAGGCCGAGTTGGCGGATGTTCTCCTGGACCTGGCCGCGCAGTTCCTCCTTGGTGTGGGCCCCGACGAAGGCCCCGGACGGGTCGCGGCCGGGACCGACCTTGGTGGTGATGACCAGGTCGTCCGGGTAGGGGGCGAGCGCGGTGTTGATCAGCTCGTTGGCGGAGCGCAGGTCGGAGAAGTAGAAGGCGGCGGTGTCGATGTGGTTGACGCCCAGCTCGACCGCCTGCCGCAGCACCTCGATGGCCTGCGCGCGGTCGCTGGGGCTGCCGTCGGCCTTGCTCACCAGGCGCATGGCGCCGAGGCCGAGTCGGTGGACGGTGCGGTCGCCGAGCGTCCAGGTGCCGGCGGCGGCGGCGTTGGTCGTTGTCATGGGATGCAGTCTTGCCCGCGTGGACCCGCGCCGCCGGGAATGGCAACTTCCTGCCTGCCTTGGCGGGTCGGTGGCGGTCGGGTGACACTGGGGCCATGAGCGTGGAGAGTGGCGTGCGCGTGCTGCGCGGCGAGGCGGAGGTCTTCGCCCGTACGCACCATCTGTTCGCCACGGCCGGTGAGCTGTGGTGCGCGGCGCGTGACCTCAACACCTGGGCCCTCGGCCGGACGGTTCCCGACCGGCTGCCCGAGGCGCATCCCCGGTTGCGCAAGCTGTACCAGCCGAGCGCGCTGATGAGCCCGCCGATGGCCCGGCATCTGCGGACCGTGGCGGCTTCCCCGGGCGCGCAGGTCCGCATCACGGCGGACACCATCAACGAGACGATCATCATCGACCAGCGGTTCGCCATCCTCGCGGGCGATCCGGACGCGGGACGGCGCAGCTACAGCGTGGTCTCCGAGCCGACGCTGGTGCAGAACGTCACCTCGCTGTTCGAGGCGGCCTGGCGGTCGGCGACCGATCTCGCGGTCTACGACGTGCAGCACGCGGAGCTGCGCGAGATGGCGCCGCGGGTGCTCGAACTGCTCGCCTCCGGCTGCAAGGACGAGACGGCGGCCCGGGCGCTGGGCCTCGGGGTGCGCACGTATCGGCGCCGGGTCGCGGAACTGATGTCCGCGCTGGGGGCGGACTCCCGTTTCCAGGCGGGCGCGCGGGCCCGCGACCTGGGGCTGATCTAGGTCCTGTCGTGGGGATCTCCGCGGCGTCGCGGCATCCGGCACGCACATCCGCCGCGTTCTCGTCGGTCGCCGACACCCATGCCCGCGGCCGTGACGGGGCGCCCCACGACCGCGGATGACGGCGCGCGCAGGCCCTGAACCGGCCCGAAGCCGAACGCGGCGACCTGGTCGATGCGGCCACGCCGCAGCGTCCGGGCTCGCCGCCGGGCCGGCACCGACCCCGTGCCCTGCGCGCACTCCGCGGCGACCGCCGGCCCTCACGTGTCCGTTGCTTCGGTCGTCCGGTCAGCGGCCCATCCAGTCCGGCGCCCACACGTCGTGCGGGGTTCGCGGGCCCGCGGTGCGCAGATGGTCGCGTAGCGCGGCCAGCACAGGGTGCTGGTCCGCGCTGCGGAAGAGCAGCACGTGCGGGTAGACCGGGGTCGGGTCGTGCAGCGGGATGCGCCGCAGGTCGTGGTTCTGGGGCCACAGGTACCGGTCCCCGCTGCCGACGAGGGTGGCCGGCGAGGCCGGGTCGGCGAGCGCGTCCATCAGGGCCTCGTCACCGAAGTGGGGGCCGAGCGCGTCGATGCTCAGGCCGAAGGTCTCGGACATCGCCTGGTAGAACGCCGCCCACTCCGTGCCGAGCCTGATCCCGGGAATCCAGATGCGGTGGCCGGCCAGGTCCGCGGGACTGACCCAGGGCGCGTCGGCCAGCGGGTGGCCGGGGCCGACCAGGAGCTCCAGGGGTGAGTCCAGAAGCCGTTCGGCGCTGATCCCGGCCGGGACCTGGTCGGCCGGCAGGGCACGGAAGGACGCGTCGATGGTTCCTTCGAGCACCGCGTGGGCGGCCTGGGCGGCGTTCTTGTCGCTCAGGGTGACCGTGTCCAGGCCCGTCTTGGGGTGGGAGCGGTAGAACCGGTAGACGGCCCGGGCCGGGGAGATGCGCCGGTTGAGGACATCGACACGCAAGGGACGGCTTCCAGGGCGCACGGCCTGCTCGGCCTGCTCGACGGCCGCCAGGACCTTCTTGGCGTACGGCAGGAAGACCTGCCCGTCCAGGCTCAGCCGCGAGCCTCGGGAGGTCCGCACCAGGAGCGGGACCTCGACATGCCTCTCCAGGGCCGCGACCCGCTTGGAGACCGCCTGCTGACTGATCCCCAACTCGTCGGCCGCGGCCTGGAACTGGCCGGTCTCAGCGACGGCCACGAACGTCCGCAGCGCTTCAACGTCCACGCCTTCCACCCTAATTCCACAACCAATGGTTGTGTCAGGTGTGGTGCGGAGTTGTTTGATCGAGCGTTCCGCGCGGTGGTGGAATCAGCGCATGTCTACCCGCACAGAGCAGGTCATGCAGGTCCATACGCCTGAGTTCGCGCGTCATGTGGAGCGGATCGTGGAGGTGACCGATGCGACGTCTCGACTGAACGTGCTTCCGTTCAGCGACGGCGAAGGCCGCGCGGAACTCCTTTCTGTTGTGTTCGGTGGCCCGCTGCCGGAATCGGTGACGATCTACCCACCGTTCTTCACCGAGTACGGGCTGAACACGACGTTCGGGGAGAACGTCTTCGTCAACCAGGGATGCACCTTCATGGACAAGGGAGGCATCCGTATCGGGAACGGCGTGATGATCGCCCCGAAGGTCAGCCTCATCACCGGCGGCCATCCGCTGCCCCTGGCCGAGCGCCGCGCGCATCTCTCCTTCGCCCCGATCGTCATCGAGGACGACGTCTGGATCGGGACGGCTGCCGTGATCACGCAGGGGGTGACCGTCGGTGCCGGTGCGGTGGTCGCCGCCGGCGCGGTGGTCACTCGTGATGTTCCTGCCGGCAACATGGTCGCGGGAGTGCCCGCCCGGGTGATCAAGAAGACCGGCTGAGCGACGAGGAGTCCGAGGCGGTCGCGCCGAACAACCTGGCCCGCGCGCTACGTGAGAGGACGTAGCCGCCCCCGCACCCCTCACCACCGCCAGGTCGGGCGCCGCGCACTCGCCGGACGGCCGTGCGCGACATCGCTCGCCGAACGCACCTAGATTGGCTTCTGGATAGTGCGGGTGTGAGGAGCGGTACGTCTCGCCTGGGGGGCGGTTGTGGATTCCGCGGACAAGGTCACGAACTCCGAGGACGGCGGCGGCGACAGCGGGGAGGGCGGCGCCCACGGGGGCGGGGTGCTCTTCGACCTGGTGGTTCAAGGCCGCCCTGTCACCGTTGAGTTGGCCGGGAGCGTGCGGCCCGAGGTGACGGGGCTGCCCGCTCCCTCGGGGGCTTTCGCAGGGCGGGCAGCGGAGTTGGGCGAGTTGGTGGCCGTGTTGGACCCGGCCGCTGACAGGGGGGCCGAAGGGCAACGGGTGGTGCTGGTCACCGCGGTGCCGGGGCTCGCTGGGGTCGGGGTGACCGAAGTGGCCGTGCAGGCGGCGTTCCGGGTGCTGGCCGAGCCGGGCTGGTTCCCCGGCGGCGTGCTGTTCGCGGATCTCGACGGACATGACCCCGACCCGGACCGCCGCATGGTGCCGCATCGCGTACTGGACGGGTGGCTGCGGGCGCTCGGGATGCCGCCCGAGCACATACCGGACCAACTGCCGGGCCGGGTGAGCCTGTTCCGAGAGGTGCTCGCGGCCTACGCCGAGCAGGGCCGCCGGCTTCTGGTGGTCGTCGACAACGCGGGCAGCGAGACCCGCACCCGCGCCCTGCTTCCGGCCGACCCGCACACGGCCGCGCTCGTCACCTGCCGTCGCACGATGGACATCGCAGCCCGGCGCCACGAGGTGGCCACCCTCGGTCCCGCCGCCTCGGTCGAGGTCCTGCGTCAGGCCCTGCACCAGCTGCGCGGCCCGGCCGACACGCGTGTGGACGACGCGCCCGAAGACGCCCTGCGCATCGCCGAGTTGTGCGCCGGCCTGCCCCTCGCGCTACGGATCACCGCCGCCCTGCTCGCCGAGAGCCCGGCGCAGCCGCTCGCCGCGATGGCGGACGCGCTCCGAGCCGAGCACACCCGGCTGGACCCGATCCGCCACCCCGGCGCCGAACAGGCCGTCCGCGCCGCCTTCGACCTGGCCTACCGCCACCGCACCCCCGGCCAGGCCCAACTCGTGCGGCTGCTGCCCCTCGACGCGGGCCCCCACGTCTCCACCCGGGCCGCCGCCGCCCTCATCGGTCAAGCCGCCCTCATCGGTCAAGAGGCGCAGACCGCACAGGAGTTGCTGAGCGACCTCGCCCGCGCCCACCTCGTCGTACGCCTCGCGGGGTCGCGGGACCACTGGCGGCTGCACGACCAGATCAGGGAATTCGCCGAGGAGTTGGGCCGCGAGCACGCCGAGGCCGACCACCGCGACGAAGCCGCGGCCCGCCTGCTCGACCACTACCTCGCCACCGCGAGGGCCGCCGACGCCCGGTGGGAGACGCGGGACGTCGCACCGTACGACGAAGCGTACGACGACGTGTTCGGCGACCGCGCGCAGGCGCTGGCCTGGCTCGACGCCGAACGCGACAACCTCGTCACCGCGGCCACCGTCACCGCGCCCCGCCACGACCACCCCGCGGAGACCGACCTCGCCGCGGTGCTCGCCCGGTACTTCGTGCACGGCCGGCACTTCGACGACTGCACCGCCCTCGCGACGGCCGCCGCCGAGATCCTTCACGAGCGCGGCGACCTCACGGGATCGGCGGCGATGCTGACCAACCTCGGCGCCGCGCTGATCGAGGCGAGCCGCCACGACGCGGCGGTCACCGCGCTCACCGCGGCGGCCTCCATCCACCGGGCCACCGCCGACCACCAGGGCGAGGCCATCGCCCTGAACAACCTCGGCCTGGCCGAACTCGGCGCGGGCCGCCACGACGAGGCCGTCACCGCACTCGCCGCGGCGGCCACCCTCTACCGGGCGGCGGGCGCCCACGCCGACGAGGCCGCCGCGCTGAGCAACCTCGGGGCCGCGCTGATGGAGGCACGGCGCTACGACGAGGCCATCGCCATCCTCGCCGCCGCCGGGCACGCCTACCGCGCGGTCGGCGACACTCTGGGCGAGGACCAGGCGCTGGAAGCGCTGGAGGACGCCCACGCCAGACGCCGGCAGAGCCACCGGCCAGGGAGTCAGGGCGAGCCATGGGGCTCGGAGTGAGTGCCGCTGGCCCAGTCCTCGCGAGCCGCGATCAGAGCAGGCCGCACCTTGCGGTCGAGCAGATCGGCCTGGGCGCGAAGCAGATCGGCTACTTGCAGCAGCCCCTCCGGGTCGAGGTCGATGAACCAACTCTCCTCACACAGATGGACGTTGGCCACCGGCACGCGAGGGTCGGGGAGTTCGGCGTAGGGCGTGCAGTCGAGGGTGCAGGAGAAGATCTCCTGCTCGGAAGGGCGCCCGGATCGGTCGGCCGCGGTGTAGACGGTGGCGGTCTGCCCGGGGAAGCGGGCGCTGTGGTGGATGTCGGCGAGCCGATGAGCCAACTGGTCAACGGGCACGTGGTGTTCGCTCGGGTCGTCCCCGGCCCACGGCGGCAGATAGCCGCTGAGGGTGTGCCCGTCGACGGACGTGAGGGTCCACCGCCGCGCGGGTCCGGGTAACTCCGGGAACTCGGCCGGTGCGGGCGGAATGCTGATCATGCGCGGTGTTCCTTCTCTACGGCTCTGCCGCTCTACGGCTCTACGACTCACGGACGACGGTCGTCCCGGCGACGGCTCCACGGCTCGATACCCCTTCGCCGCGCGCATGTTCGGGACGTCCCGCCGCTACATCCACGACCGGCGTGGCAGCGGAAACGCGGTCGCTATCCGCGGCGGATCGTCCAGCTCCCAGCTGTGCCCGCCCGGGTGCCCCTCGAACTCGCTGCACGGGCTGTCCACTTCCCGCCCGGCCGGGCAGTCCGGTATCTCGATCACCGCGCTCGGGGTGCCGCCGTCCCGCCACAGCGCCCACAGCGTCCCGGCCTCCGGCCCGCGCAGGTTGAGCGCCGCACCGTAGTGAATCGGCCCTCGGTGCACCTCGATCGTGCACACGAGCGTCGCGAACATGTCCTCCCGGGTGTACGCGTACACGTCGTCCGCCTTCACCAGGCTGAGCACCGTACGCACCAGCTCGTCCGGCACCAGCGTCCGCCTGCCGCAGATGAAGCGCTGCGCGCGCCGCACCGGCATGTCCCCCAACTCCTCACGTCCTCGTTCCGGTTGCCGCCACGACGAACGTGCCCGTCAACGCCTCTACGCGCAGGTCGCGTTCGGTGGCCGGCCGCACGCTTCCGGGGTCCGCCGACCACAACCCGCCCCGCCCGGGGCGCTGGAGGGACAGCAGGCCACCGGTCTGCCGCAGCACCTCGCCGAGGTCTCCCGTCATCGTGTCCACCACCCATGTGCCTTCCGGATACAGCATGCGTTCGGTCTCTCTGTGATCGATTCCTGACGTTCCGTGAACAAGAATGCCGTGCGCACTCTACGATCGGCAGAGGTGAGCCGTTGCCGTACATATGGGACTAGTTGGCGAGCCATGCACGGAAAACGGCAGACCGAAACTACGCAACCATCTGGCACCATGCGCGCGCAGTGCGCCGCTTGACCTGGTGCCAGGACAAGGAGAAAGGGCTCTCTTTTCTGATGAACAACGCCGAGGAAGCTACCATCACCGCTCGGAGTATGTACGCGGAAGAGCTCGCGCGCCTGCGCAAGCTCCACGGCTGGACCCTCGTGGAACTGGGTGACCGCTGCAACTACGAGCAGTCGTACCTGCACCGCCTGGAGACCGGCGGCCGCCTGGGCACCCTGGAGGCCGCGCAGGCGCTGGACAGGGTCTACGGAACCGGGCACGTGGCCAAGCTCTGGCTGCTGGCCAAGGAGGAAGCGAAGCGGAGCAGGTACGGGGGCTTCGCGGAGGTGGAGGAGCAGGCGACGAAGATCCAGGAGTTCAGCGTCTCTACGGTCCCCGGGCTGTTGCAGACCAGGGGATACGCGGAGGCGCAACTCCTCACACCGGAACCACTGAGCTCCGCGCAGTTGGCTGCGGGAATCGATGCCCGCATCAAGCGTCAGGACATCCTCACCGGCAGCAAGCCCACGAATTACAGGGGATTGCTCGACGAAGCGGTGATCCGGCGGGTACCCCGCGAAACCGGCGTCTGGAAAGCGCAGTTGGAGCGCCTGATCGAGGCTGCGCAGGAACCAAACATCTCACTCCAGATCGTGCCGTTCCACGTCGGCCTGCACTGCTTCCCCAACATGGTTCTCAAGCTGCTGTCGCTGCCGAGCGGGCGAACTGTGGCATACGTCGAGAACAGCTGGAGCGGGCAACTCATCGAGGAAATCGAAGACGTGGAACAGCTCTGGTTGTTCTACGATCGGCTCAGGGACTCCGCCCTGTCGCCCTCTGAGTCCCTTGAGCTACTGCGAACCACGCTGGAGGAGCAATCATCATGCCCGGTTCCGTCCCAGACCTGAGCGTAGCCGTCTGGCGCAAGTCGTCCTACAGCGACAACCCGGACCCCAACAGCTGCATCGAGGTGGCCGACGGCTTCACCGGCGTCGTCCCCGTCCGCGACTCCAAGGACCCCCAGGGCCCCGCCCTGACCTTCACCGCTGACGCGTGGACGTCGTTCGTCTCGGCCGTCCAGGCGGACGAATTCCCCACCGCCTGACCGCAATTCAGGCCAAACGGGCGCACGCGACTACCCAAAGAAGTCGCGTGCGCCCACACTTATTCTCTCCCAGCACCACGTCCCGCTCGACACTCGCCCCGTCGAAGGAGCACGTGACATGCCGTACATCTGGCGTAAGTCGTCCTACAGCGACAACGCACACCCCGACAGCTGCGTCGAAGTAGCCGACGGCGCCCCCGGCATCGTCCCGGTCCGCGACTCCAAGGACCCCCAAGGCCCCGTCCTCACCTTCACCGCCGACGCGTGGACCTCCTTCCTCACTGCCGTGCAGGCGAACGACTTCCCCACCCTGTGACCCCATCCGCTCGGGAGAACTCGCACATGCCCGCCCCTGAGATCGACGCCCTGGTGTTCGATGTGCTCGGCACGCTCGTCGACGAACCCGCCGGAATCCGCGCCGGAATCCGTGGCCTCGTTCCGTCGCTCGCCGACAGCGCGGTCGAGGAGCTGTTGCAGGTGTGGCAGCGCCACATCGAGGATGCCCAGCAACGCATCCTGGACGGGAGCCGGCCCTACGCCGCCAGCGACGTTCTGGACCGCGAGGCCGCTCAACTCGTCGCCGAGGCGGCGGGGTTCGGTGGTGCCGCCGCAGTCGACACGCTGGCGTTGGCGGGCCGGCGGCTGCCGGCCTGGCCCGACACCGTGGCCGGTCTCGCCCGCCTCGCCGCACACTTCCCGTTGATCGGGCTCTCCAACGCCGGCCGGACGGCGTTGCTGGGGCTCAACGCCCACGCGGGTCTGCGCTGGCACCAGGCGCTGTCGGCTGAGGACGCGCGCACGTACAAGCCGACCCCGGCCGTCTACGAACTCGCGGTCACCGTGGCCGGAGTGCCGCCGGAGCGGCTGCTGATGGTCGCCGCCCACGCCTGGGACCTGCGCGGAGCCCAGCGTCTCGGGCTGCGCACCGCGTACGTGGCCCGTCCCGTCGGGGACCCGCCGACGCCGGCGGACCGGTTCGACCTGCACGCCAAGGGACTTGACGACCTGGCCGACCAACTCGGGCTGCCCGTGGGCTGATCGGGCCGCAGATGAGACGCAGCTCGTTCCACCCAATCGCCACCCTGTGCCTGGGCAAGGTCGACAGTGGGAAAGCGGCGGCCGGGTGTCCTGGATGTCCGGCCGCCGGCGGTCGTCAGCCAGGGCTCACGCCGTGGTGGCGGTGCGGTGCAGCGTGAACCAGAACGTCGGGACGGGATTGGTGCCGGGTGTCACGTCGACCAGCCGCCACCCGGTGAACCTGGCGGTGAGTTCGTCGGCGGTGACGCCGGACACCAGGTCGTCGAAGGCCCCGGGCCCGTAGCCGAACATCAGCAGGTGCGCGCCGGGGGCGGCCCGCCGGGTGAGGCCGGCCGCGTAGGCGTCGCGGCGGTGCGGGGGAATCCCGCAGTAGCAACTCAGTTCGAAGAACAGGTCGTACGGGCCGGGCAGGCCCACCTCGTCGAGCCGGGTGGCGTCGGCGCACAGCACGGGGATGTCCACTCCGGCCGCCGCGGCCTTCTCCCTCGCCTGCCGGACCGCGCGGTCGACCAGGTCGACGGCCGCCACCTGCCAGCCGTGCCTGGCCAGGTACACCGCGTTGGTCCCGGTGCCGCAGCCGAGTTCGAGCGCCCGGCCCGGCGCCAGTGCGCCGGGGCCTTCGACCAGGGCCACCAGCTCGGGCGGGGTGATCCCGCTGTCCCACGGCGGCTTGCCGTCCCGGTAGAAGTCCTCCATGTAGCCGCGCACCGCGGCCTCTTGATCGAGTTCCGCGGCCGTTCGTGTCTCGCCCATCGCCACACCCCTCCAGGAAACTAGAGTTCATCTCTAGTGACTGACTCTAGAGATAGACTCCGGTCATGGATGAAGTCAAGGGAACCGGCGGAAGCGTCAAGCGCCCCGACAAGCGGGCCGAGCGCTCGCGGCGCACCCGCGAGAAGATCGTCGCGGCGGCGCGGGACCTGTTCGTCGCGCAGGGGTACGGCGTGACGAGCCTCCAGGAGGTGGCGGATCGCGCGGGTGTGGCCGTCCAGACCGTGTACTTCGTCTTCCGCACCAAGCGCGGGCTGTTCAAGGACGTCGTCGACACGACCATCGCGGGGGACGCCGAACCGGTCGCCACGATGGACCGCGCGTGGTTCCGCGCGGCGTGCGCCGAGCCCACGGCGGCCGGTCAACTGCGCTCCCACGTAAGGGGAGTAGCCGACATCCTCGGCCGTGTCGCCCCGATCATGCCGGTGATCGCGGCCGCGGCGGCCACCGACCCGGAGATCGCCGCGCAGTGGCCGGCCGCCGGTCCCGACCCGCGCTACACCGTCCAGCACGCCGCGGCGAAGGCACTGACCGCCAAGCCCGACGCCCGCCCCGACGTCGATGCCGACCGCGCCGCCGACCTGCTCTACGGGCTGCTCAGCCCGGAGCTGTACCTGATCTTCGTCCGCGATCGGGGCTGGTCCCCCGAGGCGTGGGAGGAGTGGGCCGCCACCACCCTCGCCGCCCAGCTCTGCACCGACGCCCCGGTCTCCACCGGCCGCGGGCAGGCCGGCGTCAGCTGAGGCGGAGGTCGATCCAGGGAATCGTGTCGCCGGGCAGCAGGTACCTCTCGATCTCGGCGAAGCCGTGCCGCGAGGCGAAGCGCAGTCCGTCCTCGTTGGAGGACAGCACGACGGTCTCGACCACCTCGGCTCCAAGCTCGCGTGCGCGGTCGAGCCCTCGCGCGTAGAGCCGCGCGCCGAACCCGCGGCGGCGGTACGGAGGCAGCACGCGGGCGATCACGGTGGCGGTCCGGGTGTCGTCCGCCGGCGGACGCACCGTACTGCATCCCACCAACACGTCGTCGAAGTAGGCGACTTCGAGGTGGTGGCGCCGGGACCGGTCCCGTACGTCGGCCAGGGACAGGACGTGCGTCGGGATGATCGCGTTGTGGACGTGCTGCCAGTCGCGGAACGCGGCCTCGTCGGCGGGCTGGTGGATGCGCAGGCGGAGGTCGGCCATCAGCACAGGAAACCCGAGGAGGGCGCCGGACCTCAACTCGGTTTCGGCGCCGCGGGGTCGGGGCGGCGGCGGGCGAGGTGGGCGGTGATGTCCGCGGCGATCCCGACCGTGGCGGGGAGGACCTGGCCGATCGCGCGGAACGCCTGGGCCCGTTCCGGGGCGGGCAGCATCAGATAGGCCGAGATGGTCGAGAGGTGGCCGAGGTAGTCGTCGGCGCTCATCGACAACCGCCGCCGAATCAGCACCTGTTGGACGTCGGTGAACCACGCGGACCGTCGGAGTTCCGTGCCCGGCCACTGCATGGCGTGGTCCGGGGGTGTGCCGTCGGGCGAGGGGATGTCGTCGCTGTCCAGGAACGGTGCGCGGGCGGCGCGGATCGCCTCCGCCAGGGCGGGGTCGGCCAGTTCGACCGGCCCGCCGAAGGAGGCGAACACGCCGCCCGGTTCGAGGAGCGCGGCCACGCGGGGCCAGCGGCCGTCCGGGTCGGTCCAGTGCAGGGCCGCGGCGGCGTAGACCAGGCCGTACGTCCCGACCCCGACCCCGGCCCCGGCCCTGATCCCGGCCCCGGCCCCGCCCTCGCCTGCGCCCTCGCCCGGGCTTTCGCCGCCGCCGGTGCCGCCCGTGCCGCCCGCGCCGGCCGCGCCGCCCGGTCGCAGCTCCTCGAACGCGGCCCGCACCATGCGGACGTGTGCCGGCACGTGCTTGCGCAGCTCCGCGAGCATCGCGCCGTCGGGCTCCGTCGCGGTGACCGCGATGCCGTGGCGGACGAACAGGCGGGTGGCCTTGCCGGTCCCCGCACCGATCTCCAGCGCCGTGCGCACCGGGCGGCCCGCGAACTCCGCCACCACGTCGACCAGTTCGTCGGGGTACCCCGGGCGGAAGCGCTCGTACGCCTCCGCCCTCGCTCCGAAACTCAGCGCGCGTCCTGACATGCGGGCATCCTGGCACGGGCCGTACCGTCAGCGCCCGTGCGTTTCGCGGGGCTGTAGCGGGGCCGTCGCGGGGCCGTGCATCAGGGACCGTCTACCACGGCACCACGCCGGCGTCGTCGGAGAAGGTGCCGGTCGGGCCGTCATCGGGGAGGGACGCGAGCCGGATCGCGATCCCGGCGCCCTGCTCGGGGGTGCGCACCCCGCGGAAGCCGTTGAGGTCGGTCGCGCAGTAGCCGGGGCAGCCCGCGTTGATCAGGATGTTCGTGTCCGCCAGCTCCTTGGCGTACTGGACGGTGACGGCGTTGAGGAACGTCTTCGACGCCGCGTACGCCGCGGAGATCGGGCCCACCTCGGCGCCGGGCGTGCTCTGGAGGGTGAGGGAGCCGACGCTGCTGGACATGTTCACGATCCGCGGCGACGCCGAGCGGCGCAGCAGCGGCAGCAGCGCGTTGGTGACGCGGAGGACGCCGATGACGTTGGTCTCCACGGCCGTCCGTACGGTGTCGAGGGCGACGGTGGTGGGCGTCTGCGGCGCGGCGCCGGTCACGCCGGCGTTGTTGACGAGGACGTCGAGGCGACCGGCGCGCTCCTCGATCAGGCGGGCGGCGGCGGCCACGCTCGCGTCGTCGGTCACGTCGAGCGGGACGCCGAACGCGTCCACGCCGTCCTTCCGGAGTTTCTGTACGGCGGCTTCCCGGCGTTCGTCGTTCCTGGCGCCGACGCCGACGCTCCAGCCGAGGGCGCCGAGGCCGGCCGCGATCTCGTATCCGATGCCCTTGTTCGCGCCGGTGACCAGCGCGATCGTCCGGCCGCCGGCCTGGCTGCCGTCCTGGCCGCCGGCCTGCCTGCCGGCCTGGCTGCCGGCCTGGCCGCCGTCCTGGCCGTTCACGGGTCCGTTCGTCTCTTCGCTCATGTCTTCCAGCGTGCTCCGCACCCGGGTCCGGGCGCCAAGACCAAGTAGGTGGGCGGCGATACCGCACGGGTATGGCCGCAGCTCATCGCTGGCGTTTCGGTCCGCGCCGGCGGCGTGTCGGGTACCTTGGCGGTATGGAGACGCGGGAGCTGCGGTACTTCGTCGCCGTCGCGGAGGAGCTGCACTTCGGGCGGGCGGCAGGGCGGCTCGGGATCGCGCAGCCGCCGTTGTCGCGGGCGATCCAGCGGCTGGAGCGGCGGCTCGGGGCGCCGCTGCTGGAGCGTACGAGCCGCGGTGTCGCGCTGACCGAGGTGGGGGCGGTGCTGCTCCGGGAGGCGCGGGCGGCGCTCGACGCGGTCGACGCCGCGGAGCGGCGGGCCCGGCGTGCGGCTGCGGTGCGCGGCCGTGCGGGTGTCGTGCTCGTCACGAAGGCCGGGGCGTCCAACGAACTGCTGGCGAAACTGCTCGACGCCTACGCGGCCGAGCCCGACGCGGTGCCCGTGGACGTCGTGCTGTGCGGGCCGGGCGAGCAGGAGCGGCTGCTGCGCGACGGGCGGGCCGACGTGGCGCTGCTGCACCTGCCGTTCGACTCGACGGCCGGGTTCGACACGGAGGAACTCCGTTCCGAGGAGCAGATGGTGGTCCTCCCGGCCGGACATCCCCTCGCCACCCGTACGGAGTTGCGGATGGCCGACGTCGCCGCGCTGCCCGACCTGCCGCTGCCCCGCTGGCCCGACGTCGAGGGCACCTTCCCCGAGGGGCCCGGACCCCAGGTCCGCGACCACACCCAACTGCTCCAGCTCATCTCCCTGAGCCGGGCCGCGGCCATCCTCCCCGAGTCCTCCCGCACCCATCTCCTCGACGACCTCACCGCCGTGCCCCTCGTCGACGCCCCCAAGGTCATCACGGTCATCGCCTGGCCGCCGCACACCCACTCCCGCCCCCTCGCGGCCCTGGTCCGCACCGCGACCCGACTCTAGGGTCGCGAACCCAAGGCCGGGCCGGGTCCCTACGGGGTCGTGGCCGGGGCGGGCAACGGGGCGACCTCGCGGGCGAAGAAGGCGTCGTACTCCTCGGCGCGGGCGTAGAGGGTGTCGAAGCCCGCGGAGGTCTCGGCGATGAGGGCGGGGTCGGTGAAGCGGTTGGCGCCGTCCGCGTTGCCGTCGGCGTCGTACTTCACCTCGAACATGGCGACGTCCCCGAGGACGACCACTTCGGGTACGGGGTGGCGCTGCTCGATGGCGGCGATGGTGCGGGCGTCGATAATCCGGATCGGGTCGCCCACCTGGGTGCGCACCCGCAGGACGTACAACTCCCATTGCAGGTAGGGCGTCAGCGGGAATTCCACCACCCGCAGCCGGCGCTGGAGGACCCCGAGGCGGCGTGCCTCGCGCACCTGTTCGGCGTAGCTGTCGCGGCGGTCCTCGATGAGCCGGATCGCCGTGTCCCATTCACCGGCGGCGAACGCCTCCCAACTGGCGAAGCCCCGCTCTTTGAAGTGCTGGCCGCGCTCCAGTTTGTTCATGCGCCGGATTCCGCTCGAAAAGATCCGGTAGAACTCCGCGTGGTACGCGGGCCGGTCGAGCCGCTCGGGCCTGGCGGCGGCGAACGAGTCAAACACCGGGGATGTCCGGCTTCGCCGCGACGAGCATGCTCCGCGGGATCACCACCAGCCGCTCGTCCGCGCCCAACGAGACGCCGGCCGGGAGCCGTTGACCGAGTGACGCGGACAGGTCGCGGCCGATCACGGCGATGTCGCCGTTCTCCAGTTCCCACAGGTCGGGGCAGTCGGGGCTGTCGGAGGTGACGCCCAACTCCTGGGGGGACTTGCCCAACCGCCGCCGAAAACCGGTATCCGGATCTGCGTCCCACGGCCTTGTCACAGTTGCCCCCTCGGACCGAGTTCGACCTGCACATTCCGGTATCCCGCCCACGGTAGCACCGGCCCCAAAGGGGCAATATTGTTTTGGGTCGATTCCGAAAGAAACAGGCCATCTCGTACGCACCGCCGAATCGCCTTACCCCACCTGCGATTTATGCGATCCTATTGAGAGAAAGCACGGCAATCGCACGACTGCGAACGACACGATCAGGAGAGCAGTGGACCCGGAAATCACAGCACTCACGCAAGAAGCCGGCACCACACTGGTCACTCTGATGGCCGCCGACACCTGGCAGGCGGTCCGCGGCGCCGTCATCCGGTTCTGGCAGGCGCTCCAACCCGACCAAACGGACGCGGTCGCCTCCGAGTTAACCGCTGACCAGCGGGAGGCCGCGGCGGCCGACCTCCACCCCTCCCGCGACAGCGAGCACACCCTCGCCGAGCTGCGCGCCCAGTGGCAGGCCCGCTTCCGCCGGCTCATCGCCGCCCACCCCGAAGCCGCCTCCGACCTCCGCGGCCTCCTCGCAGAACTCGGCCCCCTGCCCACCACTGCCTCCGCGATCGCCCAACACGCCACCGCCTCCGGCTCCGGCCGCGTCTACCAGGCAGGACACGACCAGCACATCACCGAGCGATGACCGGCGACCCGCACAGAAAGGAGGCACCCCACCCTGCCCCCCGCGCGTCCGACGGCCCGGCCGGCACCCCGGCCGACCTGCCGGACCGGGGCATGGACGGACGTGCCGAGGACAGCGGCCGGGTCTACCAGTCATCGGGCGACCAGTACATCACCGAGCACCACCACCACGGCCCCCGTGCCACCGGGAGCGCCGGCGGCGGAGGTTGGCCTGATTCCGTACGCCGCCCGGCGATCGGCCGCACCCCCGTCGTACTCCGCGACCGCGCCGACGTGCTCGCCCGGCTGCGGGAAGCCGTCGAGTCGGCTCGCGGCGGCGCGGTCTACGTCCTGCACGGCATGGGCGGTTGCGGCAAGACCGCGGTCGCTTACGACCTCTTCCAGATCGCGACCCGGGAGTTCGGCCGGATCGGCCTGTGGGTCAACGCCTCCGACCGGGCGAGCCTGCGTGCGGGCATGCTCGCCGTCGCCGCGGACCGCGGGGCGGGCGATGGCGAACTCCAGGCGGCACGCCACGGCTACCGCCCCGCCGCCGACCTGGTCTGGGACCGTCTCGACCGGTCTCCCGACCCCTGGCTGCTGGTGCTCGACAACGCCGACGACCCGGCGATCCTGCGCGACGGCAGTTGGTTGCGCGACAGCCCCGGCGGCATCGTCGTCGTCACCACCCGTCGGGCGGCGGCCCGTTGGTGGCCGGGAGCGCTGTTGCAGCACATCGGCGTGCTGCCGCGGGACGACGCCGCACGGGTGCTGTGCGACCTCGCTCCGCACAGCGGCACCCTGGAGCAGGCGGCGCTGATCGCGGAGCGGCTGGGGCGCCTTCCGCTGGCGCTCACTCTCGCGGGTGGATTCCTCGCGCAGCAGGTCATCGATCCCTGGACGCTGGACACCTACGGCCGCCATCTTGAACAGGGCGAGCGTGTGGACCTCATCGACCAAGGAGCTGATGGCTTGACCGGCGACGACCCGCGCCACCTTGTCGGCCGCACCTGGCAGCTCACCCTCGACTCCTTCGAGGCGAACGGATTACCCGAAGCGGTGGGCCTGTTGAGGCTGCTCGCCCGGCTCGCCGCCGAGCCGCTGCCGGTGTCGGTGCTCAACCGGCCGGACATCGGCGCTGTCCTGCCGCCGGCCCGTGCCGAGGCAGCGCTGACCGCGCTGCTCGACCACTCGCTCGGTCAGCTCGTCGACCTCGGGGTGCGCTGCGTGCACTGCCACGGCGTCCTCCTCGACAGCGTCGCCGCCGCCACACCGGCCGAGGAGGTACCGGTGCTCGACGCGACCGCCGTCCGGCTGCTGGACGCGAGCGTGCCCGCGCAGCCGGACGCGGGTCCTTACGACCCGCGGCTGCGGCTGCTCGCACCGCACGCCCTCGCGCTGCTGCGCCGATCGGGCACGCGGGGTTCCGGCACCGGGGAGCCGCGGGGCGCGGAGCCGGGAAACGCGGAGCGGGAGAGCGCGGAGCCGGAGAGCGCGGCCACCACCGCGGACGTGCTCGCCGTCGCCACCCGGCTGGCCGTCGCCCTGCACCGCACCGGCGACTACCTCTCCGCCTGGGAGACCGCGAGTGCCGCCGCCACCCTGGCCGAACGCGCCCTGGGCCCCGAGCACCGAGGCGTGCTCGCCGCCCGATCCAGGACCGGCCGATCCCTCTTCCGGCTGGGCCGCTACGACGAGGCCGAAGCCCTGCTCCGCCAAACCCGCGCCGCCCAGCAGCGGCTCTTCGGGGCCTCGGACCCCGACACCCTCGACTCATGCCACGCGCTGCAACTCGTCCTCGGCAACCACGGCAAGCGGGAGGAGGCAGTCATCCTGCTCCGGTCGACCATCGCGGCCCGGTCCCTGGTGCTCGGGCCCGGGCACCCGGCGACACTGCGCTCGCGGGCGAGCATGCTGACCCTGCTGACCGCGCCCGAGCTCGCCGCGGAAGACGGCGGCACCCTGCTGGAGCTGTCCGAGGAGTGCGTCCGCCGCCTCGGCCCGGACCACACGGTCACGCTCAACGCGCGCCACAACCACGCCCGGGCGCTGTTCGTCCTCGGCCGCTTCCCCGGGGCCGACGCGGAGATCCGCCGCGCCATCGAGCAGTACGAACAGCGCTTCGGCCCGGACCACCCGGCGGTGCTCTCGGCACGCCAACTGCGCGCGCAGACGGTGGCCGCGCTCGGCGACCGCGAGACAGCCGTCGCGATCATGGCCGACGTCACTGCCCGCCGGGAGCAGAGCCTCGGCGCCGACCACCACTTCACCACGGTCAGCCGGGATCTGCTCGGCGCGATGCGCAGCGGTACCTGGCAACCTCCGCCGCCGTACGCGGGGTGAGCGCGGCCGGACGCCGCCGGGCCCCGCCGGAGGCGGGTTGGGGGGCTACGGGGTCAGGTGGCGAGGGTCCACAGCATCAGGCGGGCTCCGCCGGTGGCGAGGGTTTTGCCGTCGGGGCTGAGGGCGACGCAGGTGGCGGGGGTGCCGTGGGGGGTGGTGTTGAGGACGGCGCCGGTGTCGGCGGTGGCGAGGATCTTGCGGGTGGCGGTGGACCAGAGGGAGACCGTGCCGTCGGAGTTGCCACTGGCCAGCATGGTGCCGTCCCGGCTGTAGGCCAGTGAACTGGCCGTGGAACGGGGGTTGGTGAGCCGGTATCCGGCTTCCCGGGTGGCGGCGCCCCACAGTTGGACGTTGCCCTCGCCGGTGGCGGCGGCGAGGGTGCGGCTGTCGGGGCTGAACGCCACCGAGTTCAGGTTGCAGTTGGTGGTGGACAGCGTCGAGATCTCGCTTCTGAGGAAGACGTCCCACAGGTCGAGGTGACCGCGGTCACTGGTGGCATCGCTCAGAGTGTCGCCGCAGCCGACCGCGAGCAGCTTGCCGTCGGGGCTGAACGCCATCGCCTGGGCCCACCACTCGCCACCGCCCTTGAGCTGGGCGACGCGCGCGTTCGAGGTGAGGTCCCAGAGCGAGACCACCGTGTCGTTGTAGCTGGTCGCCAGGAGCTTGCCGTCCGGGCTGAGCGCGAGGACGCTGAGGAACCTGATCCACGCGCCGTCGTTCGTGTGCGCGTCGAGCGAGGAGACCGCTCCGTAGGTGCGCATGTCCCACACCTCGACGGTTCCGTCGCCGTTTCCGCTGACGAGGGTCTTGCCGTCCGGGCGGTACGCCACGGCGTAGACCGACTCGGTGCCGGGCGCGGTGGCGCGCCTGCTCGTCGGGAGGGTGACCCGGTGCTGATGGGTGCGGACGTCCCAGACGCTGACTCCGCCCGCGCCCTGGGCGGCCGACAGCGTGCTGCCGTCGGGGCTGAACGCGATGCCGTAGATGCCCCGCGCGCTGTCGCCGGCCAGGGTGGCACGGGGCGTGAGGGTCACCTTGCCGCCGGCCGCCGAGTGGGCGCCGCCGGAGCCGGACGGGGTGCCGTTGCCGGCTCCGGCGCCCTTGCCGCTCTTGTGCGAGCCGCCGTGCTCCACGGCGAGCGGAATGCCGACGCCTGCCGCGACCACGACGCCGAGCCCGGCGGCGAGGAGGGCGCGACGGCTGTGCGCCGGGCGGACCGACGGGGGTAACAGCGGTGCGCCCGGGGGCTGTTGGTCGGTCAGATACCGGGTGGAGCCGTCCCCTGCCGCGTTGCGCCGCTGCCGGGCGAGCACCTGGTCGAGGAACCCCGCCACCCAAGCCGCGTCCGGCCGCCCGGCCGGCGCCTTCGTCAGCAGGGCCGTCAGCAGTGGCGCCAACTCGCCTGCCCGCTGCGGCGGTTGCAGCGGTTGGAGCAGGATCGCCACGTACAGGTTCGTGAGCGTCTCCCCGGTGAAGGGCGGCCGGCCCTCCACCGCGGTGTACAACGTCGCCCCCAGCGACCACAGGTCCGACGCCCCCGTGACCTCCTTGCTCTCCAGTTGCTCGGGGGACATGTACCTCGGCGTGCCGACCATCGCGCCCGACTCCGTCAGCGTCGTGCTGCCCTCCGTGAGGCGGGCGATGCCGAAGTCCATGAGGGCGATGCGCCTCTCGGCCAGCAGGATGTTGTCCGGCTTGACGTCGCGGTGCACCACGCCCGCGGCGTGCGCGTGCGCGAGCGCGTCCAGTACGGCCGCCCCGATCTCCGCGGTCTCCGCCACCGGCAGCGGCCCGCGTTCGTCGAGGACGGCGCGCAGCGAGCGGCCCGCGACGTACTCCATCACGATCATCGGCGCGCCCTCGCGCTCCACGATGTCGTAGACGCCGACGATCCCGGGGTGGCGCAGGTTCGCGGCGATCTTCGCCTCCCGCCGCACCCGCTCGACCCGCACCCGCTGCTCCACGGCGGAGGTGCCCTGCGGGACCAGGATCTCCTTGACCGCCACCGCGCGTTCGAGCGCCTCGTCGTGGCCGCGCCACACCCGCCCCATGCCGCCCTGGCCCACCAGCTCGACCAACCTGTAGCGGCCCGCAACCACGTCCCCCACATTCGCCGTCACACCGGCCACGGTAGGGAGCCCCGCTCCCGGCCCTCAACCACCCGCCACTCTCTGTGGCAATTCCGTTGCACCCGCCCCCCGCGGATGCGGTCGGTGCGGTCGGTGCGGTCGGTGCGGTCCGTGCGGTCGGTGCGCCGGCGTCAGCGGCCCAGGGGGGAGTCCGCCGGGATCGTGCCGAGCCGGCCGGCCTGGAAGTCGTCGAAGGCCTGGGCGAGTTCGGCGTGGGAGTTCATGACGAACGGGCCGTACTGCATCATCGGCTCGCGGATGGGGAGCCCGCCGAGCAGGACGACCTCGAAGTTCGCGCTGCGGGAGTCCTGCTTGTCGTGGGCGCGCAGCGTGAGCGCGTCGCCCTTGCCGAAGACGACCGCCTGGCCGAGGTGGAAGGGGCGGGCCTCGGGTCCGGCGAAACCGCTGCCGGCGAGTCCGTACGCGAGCGCGTTGAAGTCCGCCCGCCACGGCAGCGTGACGGTCGCGCCCGGGTTCACCGAGACGTGGATCATCGTGATCGGGGTGTGGGTGGCGCCCGGGCCCTGGTGCCCGCCGAGGTCCCCGGCGATCAGCCGGATGAGGGCGCCGCCGTCCTCGGAGGTGAGCAGCTTCAGGCCGCCCGCGCGGATGTCCTGGTACTTCGGCGGCATCATCTTGTCCGCCTTCGGGAGGTTCACCCACAGCTGGAGCCCGTGGAAGAGGCCGCCGCTCAGCACGAGGGACTCGGGCGGCGTCTCGATGTGCAGCAGCCCGGACCCGGCGGTCATCCACTGGGTGTCGCCGTTGGTGATGGTGCCGCCACCGCCGTGGCTGTCCTGGTGCACGAAGGTGCCGTCCATGATGTACGTCACCGTCTCGAAGCCACGGTGCGGGTGCCACGGGGTGCCCTTCGGCTCACCCGCCGCGTAGTCCACCTCACCCATCTGGTCCATCAGGATGAACGGGTCCAGGTGGCGGTAGTCGACTCCGGCGAAGGCGCGGCGGACCGGGAAGCCCTCGCCCTCCAGTCCGCTCGGCGCGGTGCTCACCGCGAGCGCGGGCCTCGGCGTGCTCCCCTGCGCCGGACTCACCCGGGGCAGGCTCAACGGGTTCTCTACGGTCACTGCGGGCATGACGGCCTCCTAGCGAATGCTCAGCTTCCAAAGTAGTTGAACTCTGAACATCTCGCAAGGCGTGAGCATTCCCTCACGGCGAGCAGACCCGCCGGGGTGGTGCGTTCTGTCGGTTCCAGGGACCACCCGCCGGTGGGTGGCTTGTCGCGCGGCTCCAGGGACCACCCGCCGGTGGGTGGCTTGTCGCGCGGTTCCCCGCGCCTCTTGGTACGTGCGGCCCACCGCGTGCTTGCGGGCGACCCGGGCGGACCCGTTGACGAGCCAGCGGACCCGTTGACGAGCTAGCCGTACATCCGGCGCATCGTGAAGTCGACCATCTGCTCGACCGCCTTCGCGTCGAACACCATCCGGTGCTGCCCGTCGATGTCGAGCACGAAGCCGTAGCCGGTCGGGAGCAGGTCCAGCACCTCGGCCCCGGTGATCACGAAGTACTTCGACTCCTTGCCCGCGTACCGCCGCAGCTCCTTGAGCGAGGTGAACATCGGGATGACCGGCTGCTGGGTGTCGTGCAGCGCCAGGAACCCGGGGTTCTCGCCGCGCGGGCAGTACACCTTGGACGTGGCGAAGATCGCCTGGAAGTCCTCGGCCATCATCGCGCCCGTGGTGAACGCCCGGACCGCGTCGGCCAGCGACGGCGGCGACGGCTCCGGGTACGCGGGAGAGGGGTCCTGGTAGCCGGGGCCGCCCATCGGACCGCCGCCCATCGGGGAGCCCATGGGCGCACCCATCGGCGGACCCATCGGGCCTGCGCCCATCGGACCGCCGGGCCCGCCGTTCCCGCTCTGCTCGTAGCCGTACACGGGCCCAAGGGTATCGACCCGGGCGGGCGGGCAACGAGGAAGGCGTCACATCCGGCCGGAAGGGGTTGCGCCTTATTACCGACCGGTAGCATCATTTCGGGTGAAGCCTTCTTCTTGACTGCGATACGGAGCCTCCGTCATGGGCCACTACAAGTCGAACCTCCGCGACATCGAGTTCAACCTCTTCGAGGTCCTGGGCCGCGACCAGGTCTACGGCACCGGTCCGTTCGCCGAGATGGACGTGGACACCGCGAAGGACGTCCTGAGCGAGATCGCCCGCCTCGCGGAGCGCCAGCTCGCCGACTCGTTCGCCGACGCCGACCGCAACCCGCCGGTGTTCGACCCCGAGACCAGCACCGCGCCGCTGCCCGAGTCGTTCAAGAAGAGCTACGCGGCCTTCATGGACGCCGAGTACTGGCGGCTCGGCCTGCCCGAGGAGATCGGCGGCACCACCGCGCCCCGCTCCTTGATCTGGGCCTTCGCGGAGATGGTGCTGGGCGCCAACCCGGCCGTGTGGATGTACGGCTCCGGTCCCGCCTTCGCCCGCATCCTCTTCGAGGAGGGCACCGAGGAGCAGAAGAAGATCGCGGCCGTCTCGGTCGAGAAGCAGTGGGGCACCACGATGGTCCTCACCGAGCCCGACGCGGGCTCCGACGTCGGCGCCGGCCGCACCAAGGCGGTCCGGCAGGAGGACGGCAGCTGGCACATCGAGGGCGTCAAGCGCTTCATCACCTCGGGCGAGCACGACCTGACCGACAACATCATCCACTACGTGCTGGCCCGCCCCGAGGGCGCGGGACCCGGCACCAAGGGCCTGTCGCTGTTCATGGTCCCGAAGTTCGAGTTCGACTTCACCACCGGCGAGTTGGGCGAGCGCAACGGCGTGTACGCCACCAACGTCGAGCACAAGATGGGCCTGAAGGCGTCCAACACCTGCGAGCTGACCTTCGGCGACCGGCACCCCGCCAAGGGCTGGCTGATCGGCGACCGGCACGACGGCATCCGCCAGATGTTCCGGATCATCGAGTTCGCCCGCATGATGGTCGGCACCAAGGCGATCGCCACCCTCTCCACCGGTTACCTCAACGCGCTGGAGTACGCCAAGGAGCGGGTCCAGGGCCCGGACCTGGCCCAGTTCACCGACAAGGCCGCGCCCAAGGTCACCATCACCCACCACCCCGACGTACGCCGCTCGCTGATGACGCAGAAGGCGTACGCGGAGGGCATGCGCTCCCTCGTCCTCTACACGGCGACCGTCCAGGACAGCATCGAGGCCGCCGAGGCCCGCGGCGAGGACACCAAGCAGCTCCACGGGCTCAACGACCTGCTGCTGCCGATCGTCAAGGGCTACGGCTCCGAGCGGTCCTACGAGCAGCTCGCCCAGTCACTTCAGACCTTCGGCGGCTCCGGGTACCTCCAGGAGTACCCGATCGAGCAGTACATCCGGGACGCCAAGATCGACACCCTCTACGAGGGCACCACCGCGATCCAGGGCCAGGACTTCTTCTTCCGGAAGATCGTCCGCGACCAGGGGCAGGCGCTGACCGCGCTCAGCGAGGAGATCAAGAAGTTCCTCGCCGAGGCGCCGGGCGGGCAGGACCTGGCCCCGGCCCGCGACCAGCTCGCGAAGTCCGCGGCCGACCTGGAGTCGATCGTCGGCACCATGCTCACCGACCTCGCGGCCACCGAGCAGGACGTGCGCTCCATCTACAAGGTGGGGCTGAACTCCACCCGGCTGCTGCTCGCCTCCGGCGACGTCGTCACCGGCTACCTGCTGCTGCGCGGCGCCGCGGTGGCCGCGGAGAAGCTGCCGGCGGCGACCGGCAAGGACCAGGCGTTCTACGCGGGCAAGGTCGCGGCGGCGAAGTTCTTCGCGGCCACCGTCCTGCCGGAGGTCGGCACGGCGCGGGCACTGGCCGAGGCCGTCACGCTCGACGTCATGGACCTGCCCGAAGAGGCGTTCTGACCGAGGCACGGCAGGTGTGCCGCCGCCCTTCCGGGGCGGCGGCACACCGTCGTGTGCGGCCGGACCGCCGTCGGGTGCCGCCGCCTGGCCACCGGGCGAACGGCCGGGTGGGGCTGGAACCGAGCCGAAACTAAGCTGCTGCCATGACCTCTCAGCACCCTGCGTTCGACCGCGGGCACACCGACGACCTGGCCGCGTTCGTACGATCCGCGCCCTCTCCGTACCACGCCGCGGCCTCCGTGGCCGAGCGGCTGGACGCGGCCGGATTCCGCCGGGTCGAGGAGGCCGAGCGGTGGGAGGACGGCACCGGCGGCGGGGCCGGCGGGCGGTACGTGGTGCGCGGCGGCGCCGTCGTCGCCTGGTACGTGCCCGAGGGCGCCGCACCGCACACCCCGTTCCGCGTGGTCGGCGCGCACACCGACTCCCCCAACCTGCGGGTCAAGCCACAGCCCGACCTCGGCTCGCACGGCTGGCGCCAGGTCGCCGTCGAGATCTACGGCGGCCCGCTGCTCAACAGCTGGCTCGACCGCGACCTCGGCATCGCCGGGCGGCTGTCGCTGCGCGACGGCTCCACCCGCCTGGTGAACGTCGACCGGCCGCTGCTGCGGGTGGCCCAGCTCGCCGTCCACCTCGACCGCTCGGCGAACGACGCGCTCACCCTGGACCGGCAGCGCCACCTCCAGCCCCTGTGGGGCCTGGGCGACGCGACCGAGGGCGACCTGATCGCCTTCCTCGCCGAGGAGGCGGGCGTCGCCGAGGCCGACGTCACCGGGTGGGACCTCATGACGCACGACGTCCAGCCGCCGGCGTATCTCGGGCGCGACCGCGAACTGTTCGCGTCCCCCCGGCTGGACAACCTGCTCTCCGTGCACGCGGGCGTGGCCGCGCTCATCGCGGCCGCCGCGCGGCCCGATCTCGCGTTCGTGCCCGTGCTGGCCGCGTTCGACCACGAGGAGACCGGCAGCCAGTCCGACACCGGGGCCGGCGGGCCCCTGCTCGGGCGGGTCTTCGAGCGGTCCGTGCTGGCGCGGGGCGGTGACCAGGAGGACGTGCTGCGCGCGCTCGCCTCGACGGTCTGCGCGTCCTCCGACGTCGGGCACGCCGTGCACCCCAACTACGCGGAGCGGCACGACCCGAGCCATCACCCGCGGGCGAACGGGGGGCCGATCCTCAAGACGAACGTCAACCAGCGGTACGCCACCGACGGGGTGGGCCGGGCGGTGTTCGCTGCCGCGTGCGAGCGGGCCGGGGTGCCGTTGCAGCACTTCGTCTCCAACAACACGATTCCCTGCGGGACGACGATCGGGCCGATCACCGCGGCGCGCCACGGCATCACCACCGTGGACATCGGGGTGCCGCTGCTTTCCATGCACTCCGCCCGCGAGCTCGCCGGCGCGGACGACCCGCACCACCTGGCGAACGCCCTCACCGCGTTCCTGGCGAGCTGACCCGCCCGGCGGCCCCGTCCTGCCGGTGGCCGGTACCTCCTAGTACGTCACCGTGATGCGGCGGGCGGGGCCGTCGACGCGGACCTGGCCGCCGTAGGGGATGACCTGCTGCGGGTCGGTGTGGCCGAGGTCGACGTCGAAGACGATCATCGTGTCCGGGGCGTACCGCTCGAACGCACGCAGGACGGCGGCGCGTTGCCTGGCACGGTGGTCGACGCGCCGCTCGGGCGGAAGCGGCCGTTCGAACGACCAGCTCTTCGCGCGGCCCATCAGCAGCGCGGGGAACCGCCGGAGCAGCCCGCGCTCGCCCATGTTCCGCAAGATGCGGAAGACCTCCTCGTCGGAAGGCAGTTCCTCCGAGGTCTCCAGGAAGAGCACGCACCCTTCGTACTCCTCCGGCGCCTTGATGCCGCGGTCGGCCATCAGCAGCCAGGACAGGATCTCCAGGTTCCCGCCCCAACTCGGCCCCTGCACCACGCGGTCGGGGCGGTGCCAGCTCCAGCCGCCGGCCGGCTCCAGCTCGGGCGCGGCGTCGAAGGTCCGCGGGTCCTCCCAACGGCGCGCCAGGTCCGTGAACTCGGCCGCGGGCACCAGGTCGTAGGGCCCCGACCCGAGCAGCGCCGCGCGCAACGACCGCTCGGTGAGCGGGTGCAGGGCCCCGGGCCGGCCGAACTCCACCATCACGCTGCCGCCGTGGTAGCCGACGATCCCCAGGTTCCACAGGAAGACCAGCAGGTTGGTGCAGTCGCTGTAGCCGAAGAACGGCTTGGGGTTCGCCCGCAGCAACTCCGCGTCCAGCAGCGGCAGTACCGTGATCTGGTCGTCCCCCCCGATGCTGCTGATCACCGCCTTGATGTCGGGGTCGGCGAATGCCGCGTGCAGGTCCGCGGCCCGCTCCTCCGGCGTGGCCCCCATCCGCCGGGTGGCGGGGTACTCCACCACCTCGAGCCCGAACTCCGCACGCAGCCGGGTGAGTCCGAGCTCGTACGGCAGCGGCAGCACCGCCGGGAGGCCGGCTGAGGGGGAGACGACCGCGACGCGGTCGCCGGGGCGCGGCTTGGCGGGGTGGCGGAGATCCATACCGCCATGATCGCCGATCCGCGCATCCTGTCGAGCGAATGGGATGTTCCTGTCACCGCGCTGTGAAACTCTCCCGGCAGGATGTCCGTTCGAACACCGCAGCCGAGGACACCCCGGGGGATACCGCGCCATGCCGAGCCGCACGCACAGAAGCAGCGACAGCACCAGCCGTACCAACAGCCTTGCCAGCAGCCGTAGTCGGAGCGTCGTGGTCGCCGCCGTGGTCGTCGCGGTGTGCGGGGTCGGGCTGACCGCCTGTCACAGCACGTCGGGGAGCAGCCACAGCCACCACTCGCACAGCCACAGCCGCAGCCGCCACTGAGGAACCGCACCGCCGAGGAACCGCGCTGATTGCGGGTCGGGGGTCCGGGTAGGCGACAGCCGTCACCACACGCCGTCAACTCGACAGGGAGGCGGGCATCGTGGGCATCGGAGGCTGCATAGTCCTCATCGCCGTAGGCGCGATCATCACGTTCGCGACCGACTGGCACATGAAGGGCGTCAACGTCGACCTGGTCGGCCTGATCATGATGGCCGTGGGCATCATCGGACTCGCCGCGTACGTCAGCATCTTCAAGCGTCGGCGCATCCCGCCCACGGCGGACGGCGACGTGCCGCCCGTCGTGGAGGAGCGCTACTACCCGTCGGACCGCCGCTACTGAGCCTGTTCGGCGGGGCCCTCGTCCATGCCCGCCAGGACGAGGGCCAGCCGGGCGTCGCCGCCCGGCACCAGCCGCACCGGGACACCCCAGTCCTGCTGGTGCACATGGCAGGCGGGATACGGATTGGCCGTGTCGTCGTCGCACGACGCCGCCATCGCCGAGACGTGCAGGACACCCTCGGTCACGGCCGGGTCCAGTTCCAGCTCCCGGAAGAGGTCGGTGCCCTTGCCGGTGCCCGCCTTCAGCAGCTCCGGCGGGGTCGCCTCGACCAGCAGCCGGGTGGCCGGACCGTAGCGGTCGTCCAGCTTCTGGCCGGGCGGCGCGCTGAACACGACGTCCAGCCGCAGCGGGCCCGGCGCCACGTCGGTCGCCGCCCGCTGCGTGCGGTGGGCGGCGCCCTGCACGCGGGCCGCCTCCTCGGGCAGCCGCATCCGGGTCAGCCGGTGCCCGGCGGACTCCACCACCACCACGTCGCCGTCGACCACGGCCGCGTCCGACGGCTCGCGCAGGGTCGGCCCCGCGGGCGGGATACCACCGGCCGGCCCGCGCGCGGGGCAGCGTACGCTTCGTGCAGCGCGCCCCTGCCGGGTGCGTGACAGCCGCGGACCAGCGGCCTTTCGACCACCCACCTGGAAAGCCCGCAGATGAGCACGGAGCAGCGCCACCTCCTCGTCATCGGCATCGGAGCCGGCGACCCCGACCACCTGACGCTCGGGGCGGTGCGGGCCATCCGCCGTACCGACGTCTTCTTCCTCATCGGCAAGGGCCCGGCGAAGTCGTCGTTGACGGACTTCCGGCGCAGCGTGATCGACGAGCACACGGACGGGCCGCACCGCGTCGTCGAGCTGGACGACCCGCCGCGCGACCGGTCGGCGGCGGGCCGCGAGGCGTACACCGCCGCGGTCCACGACTGGCGGACCCGGCGCGCCGACGCCTGCGAGCGCCTGATCCGGGACGAGTTGGCGCCCGGCCAGGCCGGCGCGTTCCTGGTCTGGGGCGACCCGGCGCTGTACGACGGCACGCTGAGCATGCTGGACGAGATCGCGGCGCGCGGCACGGTCGGCTTCGACGTCGAGGTGGTGCCCGGGATCAGCAGCGTCTCCGCGCTGGCGGCCCGGCACCGCACCAGCCTCAACCAGGTCGGCCGGCCCGTCCACATCACGCCCGCGCGCCGGCTGGCCGAGCTCTTCCCGACCGGCGAAGGCGACGCGGTCGGCGACGGAGCCGGCGAGGGAACCGGCAGCGGCGGCGGTGACCGCCAGGGCGACGGCGACGTCGTCGTGATGCTCGACGCCCACGAGTCGTTCACCCGGATCGAGGGCGACGACGTGTGGATCTACTGGGGCGCCTACATCGGCACGCCAGACGAGCTCCTGGTCTCCGGGCGGCTCGCCGACGTCGCCGACCGCATCCGGCAGGTCCGTGCGGAGGCCCGCGCCCGGCACGGCTGGATCATGGACACCTACCTGCTGCGCCGCACCGGCCGCACCGAGGACAGCCGCGCCTGACCCACCGGGCCGCGCCTGACCCACCGGCCGCGGCCGAGCGACCGCCGGCCCGCGACCGTGCCCAGCACCGCCGCCCAGCACCGCCACCCGGGTCCCGCCGCGACCCCGATATCACCACGTGGACGGTCCGCCGGAGGCCGCCGCCAGGCCGTTAACCTGCACGTATGGCTTACGGGGTGCCCAGCACGCAGGCGGAACACGCACCGTCCATCCGCGATCTCCTCGCGGCGGGCGGCCGTTCCTACTCGTTCGAGTTCATGCCCCCGCGCAGCGCCGCCGCGGAGGCCGGCCTGTGGACGGCGATCCGCCGGCTGGAGGCGCTGGCGCCGACCTTCGTGTCGGTGACCTACGGCGCGGGCGGCTCCACGCGCGGCCGTACCGTCAACATCACCGGGCGGATCGCGCAGGAGACCACGCTCACCCCGGTCGCCCACCTCACCGCCGTCGACCACAGCGTCGCCGAACTGCGCCACGTCCTGGGCCAGTACGCCGACCAGGGCGTCCGCAACGTGCTGGCGCTGCGCGGCGATCCGCCCGGCGCCCCGCTCGGCCCGTGGGTGAAGCACCCGCAGGGCGTGGCGTACGCGGCCGAACTGGTGGAACTGGTCAAGGAGTCCGGCAACTTCTGCGTCGGCGTCGCGGCCTTCCCCGAGCGGCACCCGCGCTCGCCCGACTGGGACAGCGACATCCGCCACTTCGTGGCCAAGTGCCGGGCCGGCGCCGACTACGCGATCACCCAGATGTTCTTCGACGTGGACGCCTACCTGCGCCTGCGCGACCGGGTGGCGGCCGCCGGGTGCGCGACGCCGATCATCCCGGAGATCATGCCGGTCACCACGATCCGCTCGCTGCGCCGCATCCCGAGCCTGAGCACCGCCGCCTTCCCGCCCGGGCTCGCCGAGCGGATGCTCGCGGCCGAGGACGACCCGCGGGCCGTCAGGGCGATCGGCATCGAGCACGCGACCGAGATGTGCCGCCGGCTGATCGCCGAGGACGTCCCGGGCCTGCACTTCATGACGATGAACTTCTCCAAGGCGACCACGGAGATCTACCAGAACCTCGACCTGCGCCCGTAGGGCCGGCACCCGTAGGGGCCGGTACCCGTAAGGCCGGTACCCGTAAGGCCGGAGCCCGTAAAGCCGGCACCCGTAGAGCCCGCGCCCTTCCGGTGGCCGCGCCGGCGGCCCCCGCGCCGGGCGGGCCGGGAGGGAACCGCGCGGCTCCCTCCCGGCCCACCGGGGCTCAGGCGGTGGGCAGTTCCGCGCGGACCGTGCGGGCGGCGGCGACCAGGTTCTCCAGCGACGCCTTGGTCTCGGGCCAGCCGCGGGTCTTCAGCCCGCAGTCCGGGTTGACCCACAGGCGTTCCGCGGGGATCGCCTCCAGGCCCTTGCGCAGCAGCGTGGCCGCCTCGTCCGCGCCGGGCACCCGGGGGGAGTGGATGTCGTAGACGCCGGGGCCGGCCTCCCGCGGGTAGCCGTGGCCGGCCAGTTCGTCGGCCACCTGCATGTGGGAGCGGGCGGCCTCCAGGCTGATCACGTCCGCGTCGAGGTCGTCGATGGCCTGCACGATGTCGCCGAACTCGGCGTAGCACATGTGGGTGTGGATCTGGGTGGCCGCGCCCGCCGCGCCGGTGGTCAGCCGGAAGGACTCGGTGGCCCAGGCCAGGTACGCGGGACGGTCGGCGGCCCGCAGCGGCAGGGTCTCGCGCAGCGCGGGCTCGTCGACCTGGATCACCGAAGTGCCGGCCGCCTCCAGGTCGGTGACCTCGTCGCGCAGCGCGAGGGCGACCTGGCGGGCGGTGTCGCCGAGCGGCTGGTCGTCGCGGACGAAGGACCAGGCGAGCATGGTGACCGGCCCGGTGAGCATGCCCTTGACCGGGCGCGAGGTGAGCGACTGGGCGTAGCTCGTCCAGCGCACGGTCATCGGTTCGGGCCGGGAGATGTCGCCGGCCAGGATCGGCGGGCGGACGTAGCGGGTGCCGTAGGACTGCACCCAGCCGTGCTGGGTGGCGAGGTAGCCGGTGAGCTGCTCGGCGAAGTACTGCACCATGTCGTTGCGTTCGGGCTCGCCGTGCACCAGGACGTCGAGGCCGGTCTGCTCCTGGAAGGCGATCACCTCGCCGATCTCGGTCCTGATCCGCTCCTCGTAGCCGGCCCGGTCGATCCGGCCGGCCCGCAGGTCGGCGCGGGCGGCGCGCAGTTCGCCGGTCTGCGGGAACGACCCGATGGTGGTCGTCGGCAGCAGCGGCAGCCCGAGGTGGGCGCGCTGGGCGGCGGCGCGCTGCGGGTACGCCTGGGCGCGGCGGCCGTCGGCGTCGGTGACGGCCGCGACCCTGGCGCGTACCGCCGGGTCGCGGGTGATCGGCGAGGCCGCGCGGGAGGCCAGGTCGGCCCGGTTGGCGGCGATCTGCGCGGCGATGGCGTCGGTGCCCTGCGCCAGGCCCTTGGCGAGCGTGACGATCTCGGCGGTCTTCTGCCGGGCGAAGGCGAGCCAGCGCAGCACCTGCGGGTCGATGTCCTGTTCGGGCGCGGTGTCCAGCGGCACGTGCAGCAGGGAGCAGGAGGCGGCCACGTCGACCTGGCCGGCGAGGCCGAGCAGGGTGGCCAGGGTGGACAGCGACGTCTCGTAGTCGTTGATCCAGATGTTGCGGCCGTTGACGACGCCGGCCACCAGCCGCTTGCCGGGCAGCCCGCCGACGGCGGCGAGGTCGTCGAGGTTGGCGGCGGCCGCGCCGGTGAAGTCGACGGCCAGGCCGTCGATCGGGGCCTTCACCAGGATCGGCAGCGCCTCGCCGAGCCGGTCGAAGTAGGAGGCGACGAGCAGCTTCGGCCGGTCGGTGAGGGTGCCCAGCGCGCGGTAGGCGCGGGCGGCGGCGTCCAGCTCCGCGGGCGTACGGTCCTGGACCAGGGCGGGCTCGTCGAGCTGCACCCACCGGGCGCCGGCGGCCCGCAGGTCGGCGAGCACCTCGGCGTACACCGGCAGCAGCCGGTCCAGCAGGGTCAGCGGCTCGAAGTCGGCCGGCACCCCGGGGGCGGGCTTGGCGAGCAGCAGGTAGGTGACGGGGCCGACCAGCACCGGCCGCGGGGTGTGCCCGAGCGCGAGGGCCTCCCGCAGCTCGCCGACCTGCTGTGCGGAGTCGGCGGCGAAGACCGTGTCCGGGCCCAACTCGGGGACCAGGTAGTGGTAGTTGGTGTCGAACCACTTCGTCATCTCCAGCGGCGCCACGTCCTGGGTGCCGCGGGCCATCGCGAAGTAGCTGTTGAGCGGGTCGGCACCGACGGCGGCACGGTGCCGCTCGGGGACGGCGCCGACCATGACGCTGGTGTCCAGGACGTGGTCGTAGTACGAGAAGTCGCCGGTGGGCACCTCGTGGACGCCGGCCTCGGCGAGTTGCCGCCAGTTGGCGCGGCGCAGTCCGGCCGCCGTCTCCCGGAGGGCGTCCGCGGTGACACGGCCCTTCCAGTAGCCCTCGACGGCCTTCTTCAGTTCCCGGTGCTGTCCCTGGCGGGGGTAGCCGTACACGGTGGCCCGTGCTGCCGCGGCTGCGGGCTTTGCTGACACGGAAATCTCCTTCGCGAGATGTCTCCCTGGCATCCCGGAGACGGGACGCGGACGCGAAGGCGGCGAACAGGACGGACCGAACACGCCCGGTTCGAGGACGCTCCACCGCCTGACATGTGCGCCGACCCGCCCACGAGGTCACCGGGACATCCGCACGCGATCGGTCGCGTACGGGCAACGGGCAGGTCTTCGGACTCGTGGGCACGCCTGCCGGGGCAGGCACCTACTGGCCGTCGCTTCCCAGGTCCGCGCCGCGGACCCAGTGCTGATGGCGGCGATCGTTCCCACTTACCGCTGCGGGGCAGTCCCGGATTCCCACCGGGTTCCCTCTTACGACGCGCCTGCCTGGCGGGCAGGGCGAACCAGCTGCACCCGCCAGCCTAGATCGCCCGGCTGCCTTTGGCTCGGCACCGCCCACATCCCGGAACGTGTCAGGGGTGATCCGGTTCCCGGCACAACGTCTCCATCGGCTCCTCGCCGGGGTCGGGCTTTCCCCCGGGCGGACGGAAGGCGTCGGGGGCCGCGCCTGCCCACCAGCCAGAAGGCGCCCCTCCCGCACCACCGCCCCCTTCCGGGCGGCGCCGGTACCCGCAGACGGGTGAGTGCCTCGCACGTTCGGCTCAACACGGCGATTTATCCTAGTTGTTGGATATTGTGCGGCGTACGTTCGGCGGTGCCCATGCGTCTCCCCGCACATCTGGAACAGGAGAAGTCCTTTGGCGACATCCGCTGCTCTTCCCACTCTCCGCAGCCGCATCATCGTCGGCGCGAGCGCGCTGACCACCGCTGTGGCGCTCGGCACCACGCTGCTCGGCGCGACGGCCGCCCAGGCCGCCACCCCGGCCCGCCCGTACGGCACCGTCGTCGCCGGTGACGGCGTCGTCCAGCGCCAGTTCCCCAGCACGGACTCGTCCGTGAAGGGCTCCCTCGCGTACCACCAGCAGGTCGGCCTGCGCTGCAAGGTCCACGCCCAGAACATCGCGGGCAACGACATCTGGTACCTGCTGCGCGACAACTCCAACTGGGTCTCGGCCAAGTACGTGGACAACACCGGCACCGTCTCTCTGTGCAAGGACGTCCTGCGCAGCAGCACCGCCGTGATGAACGCGGTGCCGAAGGGCGCCAAGGGCTGACCGTCCCACGGTGTACGGGCATCCCGGAGCCGCGGCAGGTCCCGCGCGCGGCTCCGGGCCGCCACGTCGGATTCCCCGAGTCCCCGCGTTCGCCGCATTCCCCGAGTTCCCCGCGCTCCCCGCGTACCCGAGCCCGCTGCCGGGAGCCCTGGCGGCGGCCGGTCAGTCGGAGTTCAGCCACACCAGCATCGCGGGGCCGTCCGGTGTGATCACCGGTACCCATGCCTCGTCGGCCGCACCGAACCGGCTGTCGTCCAGCCGCAGGGGGTACGGCTCCTCGCTGGTCCCGTCGGACACCCAGTAGCGGAGAGTCCCGATGATGCCGCGAAGCCGCTCCCGCCTGGCGTCCGGCCAGGTGCTGTGCCGGGTGCCCGCACCGCGGAAGTCCCGCTCGAACAGCTCGCGCAGCGCGTCCAGCCCGTCCGGCTCGAAGAGCGGCACCAGGAAACCCTCGACCTGCCCCTGCCGGCAGGCGGTCCCGCCGTACTGCTGCTGGTAGACCACTCCCGTCGCCGCCTCGACGACCGCGTACAGCCATCCGCCGGCGCTGCCGTCGGGGTCGAGGAAGACGAAGCGCCGGGAGCCCATGGCGGCAGTCTCCCGGGCCGCCGCCCGCGCGCTCAACGGCGTTTCCCGCGAGGTGAGTCGGCACGGCCGACGGGCGGGGTGCGTCAGAGCGTCCGGCCGGCGGGTCCGGCGAGTCCGGACAGGATCGGCAGCGTCAGCGCGAGCCACGCGGCGCCCAGCAGCCAGCCGCCCAGCTCGTCGGTGGGCCACTGCACGCCGAGGTAGATCCGGGTGGCGCTGATGGCGGCCGCCCACAGCAGGCAGGCCAGCACGTCGAACCGGACCGCCCCGCGGGGCGCGTCGCTGCGCAGGACCGCCCAGGCGAGAAGTCCCGCGGTGAGCACGGACGTCGTGGCGTACCCGGAGGGGAACGCCCAGTCGGTGCTGAGCACCGCCCAGTCGGTCACCGGCGGTCGGGGCCGGGCCAGCGCGAACACGACCGCGAGGCGGACCGCCTGCCCGGTCAGCAGGATGACCACCGCGCCGAGGGCCGCCGACACCTCCCGCCGCGAAGCGGTCCGGTGCGCGCACCCGGTCCAACCGGCCAGCATCACCGCGATGTACGGCAGCGGGCCGGCCCCGGTCGAGTCCAGCAGGTGGGCGACTGCGGTGAGATCGGCCGACCGATGGGCCACCGCCCAGTGGTGCAGGACCCGGTCGGGTCCGATCGGTGCGCCGTCGCGCGCGCTCAGCGCCCACAGCAGCAGCCCGAACAGGGCCGCGAACAGCGCGAACAGGGCGAGCGCCGGCCCAGCCCTGCGGACCCGGCCGGGCCGCGGCCCGGAACCGGTCCGGCCGCACGGCGAGCCGCCGCGGTGCGGGGCGCATCCGCACAGGGCGACCGCGACCCGCGTACGGCGTGGCCACAGGCCGCGCCGGTGCCGGGGCGAGGCCCCGCTGACGGTGGACGCTGGGATCATCGCGCTGCCGCTCCGCATCCGTTGCCGGGTCGGGCCGCTCCGGCGGACCCGAATGTCTACAGCACTGTAGACGTTCGGCGCGGCGGTGGACAGCGAGGGGCGCGCGTCAGGCGCCGAGAAGTCCGCGTCCGAGCCAGTCCTTCGCGTCGCGTACGCCCGGCAGCGCGAAGAAGTACCCGCCGCCGACCGGCGAGATGTAGTCGACCAGCGGCTCGTCGACGAGCCTGGTCTGGGTGGCCTCGAACTGCCGGACCACGTCCTGCTGGTAGCAGCAGAAGACCAGGCCCATGTCGAGATCGCCCACCGCGTCGACGCCGCGGTCGTAGTTGAAGCCGCGGCGCAGGATGCGGGAGTCGTCGCTGCGCGCGGTGCGCGGATTGGCCAGCCGGATGTGCGCGTCGAGCGGGATCGCGTTGCCGTGCGGGTCCTTGGCGTACTGCGGCGTGTCGCCTTCCTGGGCGCCGTCGAGCGGGGCTCCGGTGTCCTTGCGGCGGCCGAACATCTTCTCCTGCTCGGTGAGGGAGACCCGGTCCCAGAACTCGACCAGCATCCGGATGATCCGGATCACCTGGTAGCTGCCGCCGCGGGCCCAGGCGGGTTCGCCGAGCGCGTCGGTGACCCAGACGAGCCGGTCCATCTCGCGCCCGGACGCCACGTCGGGATTGGCGATGCCGTCCTTGAAGCCGAGCAGGTTGCGCGGGGTCCCGGTCGGCCGGGGCGCGCTGTGGAAACCGTCGACACGCCACTTGACCTGCATGGCGCCCCGCGTGTGCCGGGCGATGTCCCGCAGGGCGTGCAGCACGGTGTCGGTGCTGCCGGCGCAGATCTGCAGGCTCAGGTCGCCGTGGCTCTCCGCCGCCTGGAGGTTGTCGTTGGGGAAGGTGCGCATGGGCGCGAGCCGGCGCGGCTTCGCGGCGGACAGGCCGTAGCGGTCGTCGAACAGGGACGACCCGACGCCCACGGTCACCGTCAGCGCGTCCGCGGGGACCGTGGGGCCGAGGATGCCGTTGTCGGAGGGCGGGGCGCCGACGCCGAGGTCGGCCGGGGCGCCGCCGACGGTCAGGAAACGGGCGCGGTCGGTGATCGTGCGGAGCAGGCCGGCGAGTTCGGCCCTGGTGTCGGCGATGACGTCGAACGACACGAAGGCCGCGGCGGCCGGCGTCGGCGTGGTGATGCCGGCCTGGTGGGCACCGTGGAAGGCGACCGGTGCCGCCCGGCCGGGCTCGGCCGCGTGCGCGCTGTCGCCACCGAGCGCCGTGGTGACGGCGGCGCCGCCGCCGGCCAGGGCGGTGGCCCCGGCCCCGACACCGAGCGCCGTCCTCACGAACGACCGGCGGCCGGCGTCCCTCGGGCAGCCCCCCTGGGAGGGCTCGGGGTGAGCGGAGTCGGGCATGGACGGCGTCCCTTCCGGACCTCCCGAGCGGCGCTGCCGGTCGAGCGGTCCACGGATGTGGTCATACGGGGGTGGTCGGTCGTACGGATGCGGTGGTACGGGTACGGACGCGGTCGTGCCGACGGCGGCGCGCGGGTCGGCGGGACGCCGAAGGGGCCCCGGATCAGCCGGACTTGCGGACTTCGAGCAGATCGGGGATCGGGGCGAGGTCTTCCAGGAGCTGTCCGGTGGCTCCGTTGATCCTCGCCCGGGCGGTCGGGTCGAGCGACTCCACCGGAGTCCATCCGCCGCTGTTTCCGGAACCGCCCTTGCCCGAGGCGCTCTTGCCCGAGGCGCCCTGGTGGGCCGCGTCCAGCAGCGCCTGCAGGCGCGCGACATCGGCGTCCACGGTCGCCGGCAGCCGCGGATCGCGCGCGGAGATCAGCGGACGCAGCACGCGCAGCAACTCCTTCGTGCCCGCGAGGTCGGCGTCCGCGGTGGCCAGGTTGGTGCCGCTGCCCTGGTCCGTGGCACCGGTCAGCTCGAACTGGAGGGTGTTCTCCAGGATCTCGTGGCAGCGCAGCGGCAGGTCCGACGGGTCGAAGTCCTGTCCGGGGAAGGCCGTACGCAGCTCGCGGACGTCGCTGCCGAGCCGTTGCACGTACGGCATCAGGCCGGCCGCCGACTCGCCGTGCCACAGGCCGTACTCGATCCGGTGGAAACCGGTGAAGCGCGGGTCCCCGATCCCGCCCGACAGCCCGTCGGGACGGCCGTCGATCTGCCCGTCGAAGTCGGCGAACGTGCCGTACGCGGCGCCGAGGGACGCGTAGGTGCGGTGGGCGGTGAGCCAGTCCGCGCGTGCCGCGGCGAGCCGCCCGCCCCGGACGTCGGCCGTGAGCGTGTCCGTCTGGCGGACGAGGGTGGTGAGACCGGCGGCCACGTACGCCTTGTAGGCCGCGAGGGGCGGTCGCAGGTCGGACTCGGCGAGCGGGAGCACGGCCCGGGAGGTACCGCTGCCGCTGACCCGTACCGAGGCCGAGGTGACGGCCTTGCCGCCGGTCGGCACGCAGCGCCAGGCGTAGGTGCCGGCGCCGACGGTGGCGACCAGGTCCCGGGTGGTGCCGGGGGCCAGCCCCTCGATCTCGCCGTAGACCGCGTTGGTGGCCGGGTCGACGAGGTAGACCTCGGACGTCCTGCCGCCGGTGTTGTGCATCTGGAACGTCCGGCGGCCGGTCCCGGGCGCGGTGAAGCCCTTGCCGCAGTCCGACCCGGAGACGGCGACGGTCTGGGCGCCGGCGGGCTTGCCGTCGCTGAGGGCGACGACCAGGCCGGCGACCAGCGTGGGCACGGCGATCACCGTGACGGGAACGGCCCAGGCGGGGCGCCGCCGCGTTCGGCCCGTGGCGGCGGGGGAGGGGCCGGCGGCTGGTGCGCCCGCCTCCTCCGGCGCGTTCGCGCCCTTCGGCTGCGGCGAGCCGCCGGTGGAGGGAGCGGAGCCGCCGGTGGAGGGCGCGGCGGTGGAGGGCGCGGCGGTGGACCCGGCGGCGGCGTGCGGCCGTTCGGCCGGTGCGCGGGGCGCCCTGACACCCCGGACGAAGAGCGTCATCACCACCGCCAAGTACACGACGTAGGCGGCGACTTGGAGCCACGTCATGGTGGGGGTCAGATTCAGCACGCCCTGGACGAGGGTGGCGTACCAGGAACCGGCGTCGACGTGGCCGCTCAGGTCGACGGCGTACGCGGTGCGGCCCGGCAGCACCCGGCCCTCCTGGAGGTCGCGGAGGCCGTAGCCGAGCACCCCGGCGGCGATCACGATCAGGACGGCGCCGGTCGCGGTGAAGAACCGGGTGAGGTTGATCTTCAGCACCCGGCGGTACAGGCCCCAGCACAGGCCGGCGGCGATGACCAGACCGATGCCGGCGCCCAGCATCGGCCCGGTGGACTCGCCCGCGGCGCGTGCCGTCGTCCACAGGAAGAGCGCGGTCTCCAGGCCCTCGCGGCCCACCGCGAGGAAGGAGGTGACCACCAGCATGCCCGAGCCCATGGCGAGCGCGGCGGTGACCTTCTCCCTGATCTCCCCGGACAGATGCCGTGCGGAGCGGCGCATCCAGAAGACCATCGCCGTGACGAACGCGACGGCCAGGACGCTCAGCGTGCCGCCGAACGCCTCCTGCGCGGTGGCCGACAGGCCGGCGGCGGTGAAGGTGAGGACCGCGCCGAAACTCATCGCCAGGGCGACCGCGGCCAGCACTCCCGTCCACACCTGCGGCAGCCGCGCTCGCGCGTCGGCGCGCACCAGGGTGGCGATCAGGATCGAGACGATCAGGCCCGCCTCCAGTCCCTCACGCAGCCCGATCAGAAAGCTCGGGAACGCGTCGTCCCACATGTGTCTCGCTCCTCGTAGCGGACCGGCGGGTCCGACCGTTCTTAGCGAAGGCATACCTTAGTCAGAACGAGGCTCTTACGTCTACACGCCTGTAGTCGGGTGGGTTCCGCCGGTGCCCCGGAGCCGGGTGGTCCGGGTGGTCCGGGTGGTCCGGGTGAGCCCGGGTGAGCCCGGTCGGCTGGGTCGATCCGGTGGCGCCCGGGGCCCCGACCGGACCGGTCCGACCTCCGATTCCGCGGCGCGTTCACGGGCGCCACTCCGGGGATTCCGCGGCGCGGCGCGCATGGCGTGACCACGCGCTTTCGCTGCGTGATCGATCTTGCGAGCAGAGCGGCTTCGAGTGTTATTCAATGGGTGTGCGGTAGGGGATCTCGGGGCTTCTTCGCACGTGGAAACTCGGGTATGCCTCCGGTCATGCGCCGGGGGCTGGCGAGCGAGCTGAGAGAGCCGTATGGACTCGACACCATCCCCCTCGTCTTCGTTGCCGTCCGATCAGGTCAGCCGCGCCCTGGGGAACTACGGCCCGCAGGGCGGCCGGACGGCGGTCGGTCCTGCCGCTTCGCAGAGCGCGGGAGGGCCCGACGGTGCCGAGCCCGCCACCGAGAGCCAGGAGCAGATCCTCGGCTCCGTCGACGTCGACCGGGACCTGAACATCACCCGCTGCAACCTGGAGGCCCCCGCTTTCGAGGGGCTGACGGTGGCTGCCGGCCGGCCCTTCTCCGACCTGCTGCCCCCCGGGGACATCCCGACGGTCACCCGGCGGCTGCGGCAGGTGATGGAGACCCGGGAGCCGCACGTCGCCCGGGTCCAGCGGCTGCGCAGGGACGACGGCACGGAGCTGGTGGTCTCCATGAGCATCCTGCCCGCCGCGGCGCCCCAGGAGGGGCTGACCGTCTCCCTGATCGCCATGGCCAAGCGGCTGCACCTGTACGCCTCGGAGACCGCCATCGGGACCTCGCTGGACATCGGCGAGACCGCGCAGTCCCTGGCCCAGTCCCTGCTGGCCTGGGCGGACGTCGCCGCGGTCGACCTCGACTACGCCGTGTGGACCGGCGAGGCCGTCACCGAGCAGCCGCTGGGCCGTATCCGGCTGCGGCGGGCGGCCCTGGTGCCGGACCGGGCGTGGCCGGACGGCTATCTGACGCCCGGCGACAACCTCCCCGGCGAGGCCAGCCGCCTGCTGGCCATCGCGGTCCGACGCCAGGACGTCGCGCGGCCGATCGTCATCCCCGACCGCGAGGTGATCGAGCGGGCGCTCCGCGATCCGCGGCTGGTGCGCGCCCTGGTGCCCGGCGACCGGCCCGCCAGCCTGGTGTGCATACCCCTGGTCCTGGAGGGCCAGGGCGGCAAGCCGCCCATCGTGCTGGGCGTGGCGGAGATATGGCGCCGGCCGGACCGGCCGTTCCGGGAGAGCGAACTGCTCGACCTGCAGGAACTGGCGGCCAGGACCGCCCACCACGTCGACCTGGCCCGCCAGCACCAGCGCGAGCACGCCCAGGTGCTGGCCCTTCAGCGCCGGCTGCTGCCGCGCGCCGGGAGCGACACCATCGAGGTCGCCAGCGTCTACCAGCCCACCACCCCGGACAGCGCGGGCGTCGGCGGCGACTGGGTGAACAGCTTTCCGCTGCCGGGTGGCCGTACCGCGCTGGTGGTCGGCGACGTCGTGGGGCACGGGCTGGCGGCCGCGGCGGCGATGGGACAGCTGAGCATGGAGGCCCGGGCGCTGCTGTCGGCGGGACTGGCGCCGGACGAGGTGCTGGAGCACCTGGACGAGACGGTCACGCTCCTGGACGACGCGGAGGCGGGCCTGGCGGCCGGCTACAGCGCCCTCGGCTCGACCTGCTGCATCGCCGTGTACGACCCGGTCGGCCACCAGGTGGTGATGTCCAGCGCGGGCCACCTCCCGCCGGTGCTCGTGCTGCCCGACGGGACCCCGGAGATCCTCGCGGTGCCGCCCCACCCCGGCCTGGGCACCGAGTTCGCCCTGCGCGAGCCGTTCGTCACGCACACGTTCGCCGCGCCCCCCGGATCACTGATCGCCCTCTACACCGACGGGCTGGTGGAGGACCCGGCGGTGTCGATCGACGAGGGCATCGACCGGCTGGCGGAGACGGTCAGCAGGGTGCACCCGTGGGACGACCTCCAGCAGGCCACGCGGCGGCTGGTGACCGAGCTCACCACGCGCAGCCGGCTGCGCGACGACATGACGCTGCTGATCGCCCGGATGACCGGCCGTCGCAAGCGGGACATCGCGACCTGGCGGCTGCCGGCCCGCGCCGACGCCGCGGCCCAGGCCCGCGCCCTGGCCACCACGCGGCTGCGGCAGTGGCAGGCCAAGGACGAGACCCGGGACAACGCGCTGCTGCTGATCAGCGAGTTGGTGACCAACGCCGGCCGCTTCGCCACCGGGCCCATCACCGTACGGCTGATCAAGGACGGTCACGGCCTGCTGTGCGAGGTGGGCGACACCGGCAACGGCCGGCCGCGGCTGGGCCGCACCGGGCTGCTCGACGACAGCGGCCGCGGCCTGTACGTCGTGCACAAGGTCACCACGCACTGGGGGGTGCGGTGGACCGACACCGGCAAGGTCGTCTGGGCCGAACTCGCCTGGTAGTGGGGGTGGTTGATGCGGGGGCCGGGCGGGGTGCGGGTGACGCCGGACGCGCGGCTCGGTACGGGGAGCGCGGGCTCGCCACGGGACAGCTGGCCCGGCAGCCGACCCGCGCCGCTCGGTGCCGGACCCGCGCGGAAGGCGTCCGCGCGCTACAGCCGATCGGCAGCGGACCCGCGCGGAGGGCGTCCGCGCGCTACAGCCACTCGCCTTCCACGGCCGTGGCGGTGAGCCCCGGCGCCGCCGCGTACAGCACCGTACGGCTGCCCGGCTTCTGGCCGGCGTCGTGCGCGCGCCGAAGGATGTCGAACACGGCCGCGCCCCCGCGGTTGCCGGTGGTGTAGCTGTCCCGGCTGTAGGTCAGCATCCCCTCCGGCCACTCCTCGGGCATCGTCTGCTCCATGTACTCCAGCACCCGGGTCCCGCCGGGGTGCGCGAGCAGCAGGTCGGGGTGCCAGGGGGTGGCGTCGTTCTGGTGGCGGCGACCCAGCCACTCCCACATCGCGGTGACGGTGCTCTGCACCGCGCGCGGCCCGCGCCGGTCCATCACGAAGTGCGTGCCGTCGCTGCGCGTGTCCAGCCGGTGCAGGTCCTGGGTGCCGGGCAGCGTGTGGTGCCAGGCGGCGTCGAGCCGCAGTACGGACTGCGGCCGCTGCCGGCCGGTCACCACCACGGCGACGGCGGTGTCCGCGAACAGCAGGCGGACGATCAGGGATTCCAGCGTGTCGTCCGCGGGCTGGTAGGTGGTGCTCAGCGCCTCCGAGATCACGACCAGCACCACGCGTTCGGGGTCGGCGGCGACCAGGTCGGCGGCCAGCGCGAGCGAGCGGGTGCCGGCGATGCACGCCCACTGCGCGGCCGGCAGAAGCAGCACGTCGTCGCGCAGCGGCAGCCGGTTGGCCAGCGTGACGTCCAGGCCCGGGAGCGCCGGGGTGGTGGAGTTGCTGGTGATCAGGCAGTCGACGTCGGAGGCGTCGAGGCCGGCGCTCTGCAGGGCCCCGCGCGCGGCCCGCTCGCCGTACGCCTGCACGGCCTCCCAGGCGGGCGCGGTGCGCTCCTGCACGGTCTGCGGTGCCGGTATCGCTTCGAGCGCGGCGATCGCCCGGTCCACGTCCTGCTCGGCGAACCCGTCGCGGGCCAGCGCCTCCCGGGCCGGGGCGACGCCCGGCGTCCGCAGGCCGCCCTCGGCGCTGGGCGCGACCGCGGCGCTCAGCGGCAGCATCCACCCGCGGGAGGCGATCCCCGTGGAGTCCGCGATGCCCTCGATCCGCGACAGCCACGGTGCGTGGGGGTGCCGGTCGCGAACTTCGGCCAGGATCTGGCCGGTCTGCACGGCGTGCTCGCCGTGGATCACCGCGGGCGGGCAGAGGTAAGCGGCCACAATACGCACCTTTCTACGCAGGACGATGAAATGCCGCGAAGCGTATGAAATCGGTCACTTCGCCAGTGATGATCAAGTAACTCCCATTGCGCACCACTTCGGAAGTTATAACCCGATTTCGAAGGGATGGGCCCGGGAGAACGCCTTTCTGTGGCCGATGCCACTGCAATCACCGCGCCACGCCGAGCCCCGTGTGAGCCGGGGCACACCACGGGCGGTTCGCCCGCCCGACGGCCCGCGCGCGGTTTCCCGATGCCCCGCCCTTGGTTGACGTTTCCGTCGGCAGGCTGCCGCCGTCGTGCCGGCATCGACGCATGCGGCGCGAGGGCGAGACGGTGGGACGAAGGGTGCGACGCCGGCGCCTTCGTCTGCGGATGGCGCAGGCGGACCTCGCCGCCGCCGTGCGGCGTACCCAAGGGCGGGTCTCCAAGGTCGGGAACGAGCGCGTGGAGCGTGATCGGGCAGGCGCGATCGACGAGTTGGCCGCGGCCCTGCACTGCCATCCGAAGGACCTGACGGCACGGCCTCACGCGACCAGGGGAGCCGAAAGCGCTTTGCGTACCTCTGTCGCGTCGATCGTGCGAGAGCTTCGACGGTACGACCTGGCACCGGTGTTCGACGGCACCCCGCGCCGCTCGGCGGCGGGCGCGAGCGCGAGGAGGCGTTCGCCATCGACACGATCTCCTGCAAGACCGCCCACGACGCCGCCCACGCTCTCGGCCATCCCGAGCCGGTCGCCATGGCCTGTGAGCGCGCCGCGTGCTCTGCGGCCGCGTCCGGTGACGCCATGATGCCTGCGGTGGCCAACAGCCTCCGGGCTTGGGACATGTGGGCCACCGCTGATTGGTCCGACGCGAACGCCTTCCTCGACATGTCGCTTTCGGCCATCCGGCGCGAGCACGGCATCGGGGACCAACTCGCCCTGCGTACACGGGGTTCTCTGCGACGTCGCGCGGCAGTGAGTTCGGCAGTGGGTTCGGCGCGCGCCGGGAACGCCGAGGAAGCGCGGCACCGTATCGGCCTTGCCCGCGAGACGAGCGAACGTATGGATGCCGGGGGCGACCCGGTTTCCATCGGTTCGGCCGCGCCGTTTCGGCTGACCGTCAAGTCCCTTGGCCGGACGACCCGTCCCACGTGTTGGCGGGTGACGACGGAGCGCGTCGGTCGGCGGCCTCCGGGGCGGGCCGATGCGGCCGGTCATCCCCGGCCCGACCTGGGCGGCGAGTCGCCGTGCCGTCGGTCGCACCACCGTCGTAAAACGACAAAGACCCCTGATGAACAGGGGTCTTCGTCGGTGATGGTGTCCGAGGGGGGACTTGAACCCCCACGCCCGATAAAGGGCACTAGCACCTCAAGCTAGCGCGTCTGCCATTCCGCCACCCGGACGGGGTGTGTCACCGCGGCGACGGGGCCGGGGCGACGAGGTAAACCATAGCAAAGATCCAGACCGGGAAATCACGGCCGGAGGCCGGGGCCGGGAGGGCGCGTTGACGGGGCGGTGAGGGTGCGGCGCAGGGGCGGTGAGGGTGCGCGGGAGGGGGAGCGGGAGGAGCGGGGGAAGGGGACGGGAAGGAGCCGAGGCAGGCGGGGGTGGGAAGACGCCGGGCGGCGAGGGAGGATGGGAGACGCATCGGTCGCGGTCGCCGCGGCGGGGAACGAGCGAGGAGACAGCGTGAGTGAGTCGGGGCCCGCAAGGGCGGACAGCGGGAGGATCGCGGGCGAGGACGAGGTCGTCGACCTGTGTGCCGAGCTGATCCGGATCGACACGAGCAACTACGGCGACCACTCGGGCCCGGGGGAGCGCGCCGCCGCCGAGTACGTGGCGGAGAAGCTGGCCGACGTGGGTCTCGCGCCGGAGATCTTCGAGTCGCACCCGGGCCGGGCGTCCACCGTGGTGCGGATCGAGGGCGAGGACCGCAGCCGGCCCGGGCTGCTGATCCACGGCCACACGGACGTGGTCCCGGCGAACGCCGACGACTGGAGCCAGCACCCCTTCGGCGGCGAGGTGGTCGACGGCTGCGTGTGGGGCCGCGGCGCGGTCGACATGAAGGACATGGACGCGATGACCCTCGCGGTCATCCGCGACCGGGTGCGCAGCGGGCGCAAGCCCCCGCGGGACATCGTGCTGGCGTTCCTCGCCGACGAGGAGGCCGGCGGCACCTACGGCGCCCGGCACCTGGTGGACAACCACCCCGGGCTCTTCGAGGGCGTCACCGAGGCGATCGGCGAGGTCGGCGGCTTCTCGTTCACCGTCAACGAGAACCTGCGGCTGTACCTGGTGGAGACCGCCGAGAAGGGCATGCACTGGATGCGGCTCACCGTGGACGGCACCGCCGGCCACGGCTCGATGACCAACAAGGACAACGCCATCACCGAGCTGTGCGAGGCGGTCGGGCGGCTGGGCCGGCACCAGTTCCCGGTCCGGCTGACCAAGTCGGTGCGCGGTTTCCTCGACGAGCTGTCCGACGCGTTCGGCGTCGAACTCGACCCGGAGGACATGGACGAGACCCTCGCCCGGCTCGGCGGCATCGCCCGGATGATCGGCACCACCCTGCGCAACACCGCCGCCCCGACCATGCTCGGCGCCGGCTACAAGGTGAACGTCATCCCCGGCCAGGCCACCGCCCACGTGGACGGGCGCTTCCTGCCCGGGTACGAGGAGGAGTTCCTCGCCGACCTCGACCGGGTGCTCGGCCCCCGGGTGAAGCGCGAGACGCTCCACACCGACAAGGCGCTGGAGACCGACTTCGACGGCTCGCTGGTCGACGCGATGCGGGCCGCGCTGAAGGCGGAGGACCCGATCTCCCACACCGTGCCGTACATGCTCTCCGGCGGCACCGACGCCAAGTCCTTCTCCGACCTGGGCATCCGCTGCTTCGGCTTCGCCCCGCTGCAGCTGCCGCCCGAGCTGGACTTCGCCGGGATGTTCCACGGCGTGGACGAGCGGGTCCCGACCGAGGGCCTGAAGTTCGGGGTGCGGGTGCTGGACCACTTCATCGACAACTGCTGAGCGACAGCGGGAGATCGAGCAGCGCGCGGGCGGGTGGCGGGCGGCGGCCGGTGGACACGGCCCCCCCGCCGCCCGCCCGCGGCCGTACGGCGGCGGCCACCACGCCCACCTCACCCACGGCCGTACGGCGGTCGAACGCTCGCTCGTCTGTGCCCGTACCCCCGGCCCGGATCGCCAGTACGAGTGAATGACCGGGTTCGTTCGTAGCCCCGTTTCCTCCGCGTCGTTACGACGGGTGTGGTCCGCGGCTCTGGGGCCACGTTGGTCCCATCCAGGAGGAAGCAAATGCTCAAGAAGGTCGTCGCCACTGCGGCTGCCACCGGTGGTCTGGTGCTCGCGGGCGCGGGTCTGGCGGTCGCCGACGCCGGCGCGCAGGGTGCCGCCGTGCAGTCCCCGGGCGTGCTGTCGGGCAACGTCGTCCAGATCCCGGTGCACGTGCCGGTCAACCTGTGCGGCAACACGGTCAACGTGGTCGGGCTGCTCAACCCCGCCTTCGGGAACACCTGCGTCAACAGCTAGCAGGACCCTCCGCGGCCGCCACCCGGCCGCGGTTCGGGAACCCTCCCACGCCCGACGGCGTCTCGGAGGTTGATCAGGGC
>NZ_JBFBIV010000054.1:0-59668 GCF_040702025.1 Streptomyces sp. NPDC088194
ACGAGGACAACCCTCCGCCTTGCGATCGCACGCACCAGACGCCACGGGCCCCGCCCTTTGGGCGGACGGCGCTACTTCCAAAACACGGCCTAACCGATCGTGCCGTAGAGGCGGTCGCCCGCGTCGCCGAGGCCGGGGACGATGAACCCTTGGTCGTTGAGCCGCTCGTCGACCGCGGCGGTGACCACGGTGACGGGCTTGCCCGCGAGTTCACGCTCCATCAGTTCGACGCCCTCGGGGGCGGCGAGCAGGCAGAGGGCGGTGACGTCGTCGGCCCCGCGCTCGATCAGCAGCCGTATCGCGGCGACCAGGGTGCCGCCGGTGGCCAGCATCGGGTCGACCACGTACGCCTGACGGCCGGACAGGTCCTCGGGCAGGCGGGTGGCGTACGTCTGGGCCTGGAGGGTGTCCTCGTCGCGGACCATGCCGAGGAAGCCGACCTCCGCGGTGGGCAGCAGCCGGACCATGCCGTCGAGCATGCCGAGCCCCGCGCGCAGGATCGGCACCACCAGGGGCCGGGGGTGGGACAGCCGCACCCCGGTGGTGGGCGCGACCGGAGTGACGATGTCGACCTGTTCGGTGCGCACGTCACGGGTCGCCTCGTAAGCGAGCAGGGTGACGAGTTCGTCGGCGAGCCGGCGGAAGGTGGGCGAGTCGGTGCGCTCGTCGCGCAGCGCGGTGAGCTTGTGCGCGACCAGCGGATGGTCGACAACATGGAGACGCATGGGAGGACTGTATCCGGCGCCCTCCGCCCGGCGCCCCGCCTTCCTCACCCTCGCCCTCTGTGCGCGGGCACGGGTAAACCGCACCTTCGGGGGAAGGTTCCCGAGGAATCGCGACACAGACGCGGGGACGGTGGCACCCATGCCGGACACGACGGGCCGCGGCAGCGGCGGCGCACGCGGTGAGCGGACCGTTCCGCAGGCCCAGCACGAACGGGAGCGGGAACGGCGCCACAAGCGGGCCGCGTTCCTGCGCGAGCTGGACGAGGCGAAGGAGCTGCGCGACCGGGTCCAGCCCCGGCGGGCCCGGGCGGCGCGGATGCGCCAGCAGATGCGGATGCGCACCTTCCGCTGGTGATCCGCGCGTGGCCCGAGGGTGGTCCGCGGGCGTCGCCGAGGCGCCCCGCGCCCGCCGGCTCGATGTGCGCAACGTCACCATGTGGAGCGGTCGGGTGACCGCTGCGGCCGGTCGGGGGTCCGCCAAGATCGCGTTTTTCCCGAGAAGTGACCAAGTCCTGGCACGTCGCGGTGTCGAAGACCCTTCGCGACGCCCTTGTTTCTGCCACGATGCCGAGTGGGTGGGACCGTCATGAACCCTCATGAACCGCAAGTGGGCCCACCCGGTCCGGACGGCCTGAGACCTGTGGGAGAGTCACGGTGTACTTCGCCGCACTGCTCGCGCGCACCGAGGACGGTTGGCAAGCGAGCGAACCCGATCTCGACGATGTGGAAACCCTCGCCGACCTGAGCGACCTGGCTCGTACGGCCGGCGACGAGGAGGAAACGGTTCTGGTCTTCATCGAGCAGGAGGACGCCTGGTTCGGCGTCATCCGCGTCGACGGTGAAGAGGACCCCAGAATCTATGTGTCAGACGCGGCGGCCGCTGCCCGCAGCTCGTACGGAGAGATCCTGCTCACCGACGAGGTGCTGGGCCGCGACCCGGAGAACGCGGACGACCTCGACGACCTTGTCGACCTCGACGGCACCGAGGACGGCGACACCGACGACACCGACGAGGACGCCGTGGTCGGCTCCTCCGAGGACCATGTGCCGACCGGCCCGCTCGGCGAGACCGACCTGCTGGCCGACCTGGGCATGAGCGCCGCCGAACTGCTCGCGTTGAGCGGGGACGGCGCCCTGACCGGCGAGGCCCTGGGCGAGATCGCCGACGCGCTGGGGGCGGCCGACGTGCTGGAGGCCGTCCGCTGACCGACACCGGCGCCGAACCCGACGTCCTGCGCGACCCCTGGGCGCCCGCCATGCGGATCGCCCTGGCGGAGGCCGAGCACGCCCCGCTCACCGGTGACGTACCGGTGGGCGCGGTCGTGCTGGCCCCCGACGGCTCGGTGCTGTCCCGTGCGCACAACGAGCGCGAGGCGACCGGCGATCCGACCGCCCACGCCGAGGTGCTCGCCGTCCGCCGCGCGGCGGCCGCGCTGGGCCGGTGGCGGCTGACCGACTGCACCCTGGTGGTGACCTTGGAGCCGTGCACCATGTGCGCGGGCGCCATCGTGCTGGCCCGGCTGGAGCGGGTGGTCTACGGCGCCCCCGATCCGAAGGCGGGCGCGGCCGGTTCCCTGTGGGACCTGGTCCGCGACCGCCGCCTCAACCACCGCCCCGAGGTGATCGCCGAGGTGCTGCCCGCCCCGAGCGCGAACCTCCTCACCCGCTTCTTCCGCCCAAACGATTTCTGACCACGGCTCCCCGTGGGCTAAGCTCTCTCTCGGTAGCGTGTCCGAGCGGCCTAAGGAGCACGCCTCGAAAGCGTGTGAGGGGGCAACTCCTCCGTGGGTTCAAATCCCACCGCTACCGCCATGAGCTGGACGAACGGGACCGCCTCCCCTGTGGAGGCGGTCCCGTTCGCCGTGTTCCCCCAGGTGCCCGAAGTGGCCGCTCCGCCCCAGCCGCGCCCTGCACCACGTCGTCCACGTCGGGGCCGGGGCCCAGCAGGCCCAACGCCACGGCTCGCATGCCGACCTGACGCCGTTCCGGCAAAAGCCCCGGCCCGGTCACCGCACCGCGCCGCGCGGCCCTGGTGAGCGCCACGCCCCCGCCCCGCGCGTTCTCCCCCGGTCCCCGCTCCCGCGGGTCCGGCCATCGCGGGCCCTCCCGTCCGCTCGGCCGTCAAAGCCTCGCAATCATCATCGTTTTTGCGGATGATGATGCTGTCCGCTCGTCTGGTTACTCCGTACGGCGGATAGAATTCGGCGATTGCACACGTGTGACCGCTGGTGCCGAGTCGCTGCTGGGGAGGCCAAGGAGCATGGCGCAGGCGAGGAAGATCGCCACCATCGTGCTGGTGATCTTCGTGCTCTATACGATCATCGACCAGCCGGCTCGGGCGGCCGACCTCGTGCAGGTAGGGTTCGTCGGGATTTCGAACGCTGCCAAGAGCATCGGGCAGTTCATGCACGACCTGGCCAACTGACGGCCGTGGGGCAAGGCGAGGAGTGGCGATGATCCGTCATCTGGTGCTGTTCAAGCTGAACGAGGGCGTCAGCCGGGACGAGGAGAGGGTGGCCGCGGGCGCTCGCGGGTTCGCCGAACTCGGCGACCGGATACCCGAGGTGGCCTCCTGGGAGTGCGGCTGGAACGTGTCGGACCGGCCGATCGCCTACGACTTCGCGATCAACTCCTCCGTCCCGGACCCCGACGCGCTGGTGCGCTATCTCGAACACCCCGCGCACAAGGCGGCGGTCGCGCCATGGTCGAGCTTCGCCACCTGGGTCGTCGCCGACTACGAGATCTGATCGCACACCCATTCGCAGCAGCCCCTCGCCGTCCACGGTGGGGGGCTTCGCCGTGCCGGTCCACCCGCGGCCCGTTCGTACAACACGGCAATATGCGGTGCTTGCACAAAGCACACATGAATTGTGATGCTATGACCGCTTTGCCCGACGTTTTGACGGATGTTCGCCGGATGCTGCAGTCGCAGCAGGCTGGAGTGGACCGATAAGGGGTGTGGTGTGCCGGTGTCGGCCCGAACGGCGTCAACGTCAGCGACGACGTATCCGCGTGCCAGGACGCGGACGCCGAACAGCAACGCGGCCGACGCGCGGGCGCTGACCCAGGTGCTCTTCGAGCAGATCGTCGACCTGGAGCCGGGCACGCCCGAGCACAGCAGGGTGCGGGCCGCGCTGATCGAGGTGAACCTGCCGCTGGTGCGGTACGCCGCCGCCCGCTTCCGCAGCCGCAACGAGCCCATGGAGGACGTGGTCCAGGTCGGCACGATCGGCCTGATCAACGCGATCGACCGGTTCGACCCGGAGCGCGGGGTGCAGTTCCCGACCTTCGCGATGCCCACCGTGGTCGGCGAGATCAAGCGCTACTTCCGCGACAACGTGCGCACCGTGCATGTCCCGCGCCGGCTGCACGAGCTGTGGGTGCAGGTCAGCGGCGCCATCGAGGACCTGACGGTGCTGCACGGCCGCTCCCCGACCACCGCGGAGATCGCCGAGCGGCTTCGGCTGTCCGAGGAGGAGGTGCTGGCCTGCCTGGAGGCGGGCCGCGCCTATCACGCCACCTCGCTGGAGGCCGCCCAGGAGGGCGACGGCGCCCCCGGGCTGCTGGACCGGCTCGGCTACGAGGACCCGGCGCTCAACGGCGTCGAGCACCGCGACCTGGTCCGGCATCTGCTGGTGCAACTCCCCGAACGCGAACGGCGCATCCTGCTGCTGCGCTACTTCGGCAACCTGACGCAGTCGCAGATCAGTGCGGAGCTGGGGGTTTCGCAGATGCACGTGTCCCGTCTGCTCTCCCGCAGCTTCGCTCGACTGCGGTCCGCAAACCAGCTCGAAGCGTAACCCAACGGGATTAAGCCACCTGCACAGATAAGTCGACATGACGCTACAGCGTGTTGCCGACATGTGACATTCTGCGGATAGCGCGTTTGTGACGGCCGGACCTCCGGTATTCCAGTGGAGGAACAACCGTCGCTCGCGACGCCCGTCCGCGACCTCAAGGGGGTGGCATGTCCGTACAGTTGGGCAGTCCCAAGGTGCTTCGTACCGACGCAACCGACGCTGACGTACCGCATGACGCTGTGCACGACACGGTGCGCAGCGATGCCATCGACACCCGCACGCTGTCCCGTTCGCTCTTCCTGCGGCTGGCGGAGCTACCGGTCGACAGTCCGGACCGCACCTACGTCCGTGACACGCTCATCGAGCTGAACCTCCCGTTGGTGCGGTACGCCGCCGCCCGGTTCCGCAGCCGCAACGAACCGATGGAGGACATCGTCCAGGTCGGCACGATCGGCCTGATCAAGGCGATCGACCGGTTCGACTGCGAGCGCGGGGTGGAGTTCCCGACCTTCGCGATGCCCACCATCGTCGGCGAGGTGAAGCGGTTCTTCCGCGACACGTCCTGGTCGGTGCGGGTCCCGCGCCGGTTGCAGGAGCTGCGGCTGGCGCTGACCAAGGCGAGCGACGAGCTGTCCCAGAAGCTGGACCGCTCGCCGACCGTCGCCGAACTGGCCGGCTGCCTCGGCGTCTCCGAGGAGGACGTGGTCGACGGGCTCGCGGTCGGCAACGCCTACACCGCCAGCTCGCTGGACTCCCCGCCGCCCGAGGACGACGGCGGCGAGGGCACCCTGGCCGACCGGCTGGGATACGAGGACAGCGCCCTCGAAGGCGTCGAGTACCGCGAGTCGCTGAAGCCGCTGCTGGCCCAACTGCCGCCGCGCGAACGCCAGATCATCATGCTGCGGTTCTTCGCGAACATGACGCAGTCGCAGATCGGCGAGGAGGTCGGGATCTCCCAGATGCACGTCTCCCGGCTGCTGACCCGGACTTTGGCCCAGCTGCGGGTGGGACTGACCGCTGAGGCGTGACGAGCGAGCTCCCGGAGTGGCCGACCGAGGCACGAGGTCGTCCGCGCAGGGAGCGAGGAGGAACGCCGACCAGAGGATGCGAGGCGTAGGAGGGGGGAGTGGTCGCCGGATGTCCGGCGGACCCGCCGCTACTTCATGGCGAGTGCGACCACTCCCACGATCACCACCAGGACCACGATCACACCGATGATCAGGCCCGCGCGGCTGCGGCCCTGGGCACGCTGCACCTGCACGGCGGGCGGCTGCTCGTCGACGAAGGCGCGGAACATCTGGGTGCTGCCGGCCGGGTCGTAGTTGTTGTCAGGGTTGGGCGAGGAGTTCGACATGCCGCCTGACCCTAGCGTGTCGGCGGAATAACCCGCACCCCCCGGCTGTTGCATCAGCACATGGCACGTATCGGCAACTCGGCGCTCGACGTCTTCCCCCTGTCCCTCGGCGGCAATGTCTTCGGCTGGACGGCCGACGAGGCGCAGTCCTTCGCCGTCCTCGACGCGTACACCGCGCAAGGCGGCGACTTCATCGACACCGCGGACGTGTACTCGGCCTGGGTGCCGGGCAACTCCGGTGGCGAGTCGGAGACCATCATCGGTGCGTGGCTGGCCCGCCGCGGTCGCCGCGACGACGTGGTGATCGCCACGAAGGTCGGCAGCCACCAGGACTTCAAGGGGCTGCGGGCCGACACCATCAAGCGGGGCGCCGAGGCGTCGCTGCGCCGGCTCGGCGTCGACCACATCGACCTCTACTACACGCACCGCGACGACCCCGAGGTCCCGGTCGAGGAGATCATCACCGCGCTGGACGCCCTCGTGCGGGAGGGCAAGGTCCGGGCGATCGGCGCCTCCAACATCTCGGCCGAGCGGCTGGCCGCCTCGCTGGACTTCTCCGAGCGCGAGGGTCTGGCGCGGTACGAAATCATCCAGCCCAAGTACAACCTGGTCGAGCGCGACGAGTTCGAGGGCCCGCTGGCCGACCTGGTGGCGGCCCGCGGCCTGTCCACCGCCCCTTACTACGGGCTCGCCTCCGGCTTCCTCACCGGCAAGTACCGCTCGGGCGCCACCGAGGTCTACAGCGCCCGCGCCGAGCGCGCCGCGGGCTTCCTCGACACGGAGAGCGGCCCGAAGGTGCTGGCCGCGCTGGACGAGATCGCCGCCGCCCACGACGCCGAGGTCGGCACGGTCGCGCTGGCCTGGCTGGCCGCGCAGCCGACGGTGGTCGCGCCGATCGCCAGCGCGCGTACGGCCGAGCAGGTGCCGGCGCTGACCGCCGTGGCCGAGCTGAAGCTCACCGACGCGGAGGTGGCGGCGCTGACCGCCGCGGCGTCCTGACCGCCGTGCTGTCCTGACCGCCACGTCGTCCTGACCACTGTGCTGTCCTGACCGCCACCTCGTCCTGACCACCCTCTGACGGCGGCCGCTCCAGGCACCCCTTCCCGCGCGCCTTCTCTTCCCGCACTCCTTCCCGCGCGCCCTTCCCGCACCAGCGTTCGCCCGCTCCCGCCACGGGGGCGGGCGATTGCTCTGTCGTGACCTTGCTCTCAGTCGGCTCACAGCACTTGTGTCATACAACCATTTCCTCCTATGGTTGCTTCAGGCAACCAAGAGGAAGGCTGGCGAACCGAGCCGATGGCGACACCCACCCCGACCGCCGAGACGTCCGCACCCATGTCGCACCGCCAGATCATGGAGGCGCTGTCCGGTCTGCTGATCGGCCTGTTCGTGGCGATCCTGTCGTCGACGATCGTCTCCAACGCCCTGCCGCGCATCCTCTCCGACATCGGCGGCGGCCAGAGCGCGTACACCTGGGTGGTCACCGCCTCGCTGCTCGCGGTCACCGCGACCACGCCGATCTGGGGCAAGCTCTCCGACCTGTTCAGCAAGAAGCTGCTGATCCAGCTCGCGCTGGTGATCTACGTGGCCGGGTCGATGGTCGCGGGGCTGTCGAACAGCCCGGGCATGCTGATCGCCTGCCGGCTGGTGCAGGGCATCGGCGCGGGCGGGCTGTCCGCGCTCACCCAGGTGATCATGGCGGCGATGATCTCGCCCCGGCAGCGCGGCCGGTACAGCGGCTACCTCGGCGCCACCTTCGCGGTCGCCACCGTCGGCGGACCGCTGGTCGGCGGGGTGATCGTCGACTCCGCGCTGGGCTGGCGCTGGTGCTTCTACGTCGGGGTGCCGTTCGCGATCATCGCGCTGGTGGTCCTGCAGAAGACGCTGCACCTGCCGGTGGTCAAGCGGCAGGTACGGATCGACTGGGCGGGTGCCTTCTTCATCACCGCCGCCGTGTCGCTGCTGATGGTGTGGGTCTCGCTGGGCGGCCAGAACTACCCGTGGATGTCCACCCAGACCTATGTGATGGTGCCGCTCGCGCTGCTGCTCGGCCTGGTCTTCATCTTCGTCGAGACCCGGGCCGCCCAGCCGATCGTGCCGCTGCGGCTGTTCCGCAGCGCGACGATCACCCTCACCTCCTTCGCCAGCCTCTTCGTCGGCGTGGCGATGTTCGCGGGCACGGTGTTCCTCAGCCAGTACTTCCAACTCGCCCGCGGCAAGACCCCGACCGTGTCCGGGCTGATGACCATCCCGCTGATCGGCGGGCTGTTCGTGGCCTCGATGGTCAGCGGCCGGATCATCACCCGCACCGGCCGCTGGAAGGTCTTCCTGGTCGCCGGCGGCCTGCTGGTCACCGCGGGCTGCGCCCTGCTCGGCACGATCCGCCACGACACCGCGTATCCCGAAGTGGCGCTCTACATGGCGCTGCTGGGCCTGGGCATCGGCATGATGATGCAGAACCTGGTGCTCGCCGTGCAGAACCAGGTGACGGCGGCCGACCTCGGCTCGGCCAGTTCGCTGGTCACCTTCTTCCGCTCGCTGGGCGGCGCGATCGGCGTCACCGCGCTCGGCGCGGTGCTCGGCAACCGGGTCACCCACTTCACCTCCACCGGCCTGGCCGCGCTGCACATCAAGGCCACCGGGGCCGACGGCTCCGGCGGCATCCCCGACGTCGACAAGCTGCCCGCGCCGGTGCGCGGCGTGGTGGAGGGCGCCTACGGCCACGGCGTCGGCGACGTCTTCCTGTACGCGGCCCCGTTCGCGCTGATCGCCTTCCTGCTGGTGGTCTTCGTCAAGGAGGTGGCGCTGCGCGACCGCAGCGGGTTGCAGCAGGCCGTGAAGACCGCCGAGGCCCCGGCGCGGGTGGGCGACGGCCAGGCGGGGTAACCGAGCAGGTAGCGCACAGCACAGCGCCCCGGCAGGGGCGACAACTCCCGGTCGTACGGCCCGCACCCGCAGCGGAGAGGTCCGGTACGCACGACACGGGTCAGGGTTCCGGCGGCGACCGGAGCAGGGGACGGCCGAGGCCGCCGCCGGGACCCGCACTTCCTTCACGGACCGCACCACGCGGCGACGTAAGGTGCCGTCATGGCTCCCAACATCGCCACCACCACCAAAGTCGGCCTCGACGAACTGCTGGAGTTCATCCGGCCGCGGCACCACGCCATCCTGCTCACCACCCGCGCGGACGGCCGCCCGCAGGGCTCGCCACTCACCTGCGGGGTGGACGACTCCGGGCGGATCGTGATCTCGACCTACCCCGAGCGGGCCAAGGCCCGCAACGTCAAGCGCGACCCCCGGGTCAGCGTGATCGTGCTGTCCGACTCCTTCGGCGACGCGTGGGTCCAGGTCGACGGCAGCGCCGAAGTACTGGACATCCCCGAGTCCGTGGAACCCCTGGTGGAGTACTTCCGGAACATCTCCGGCGAGCACCCCGACTGGGCGGAGTACCGCGAGGCCATGGTCCGGCAGGGCAAGTCCATCATCCGCGTCACCCCCGAGCGGTGGGGGCCGATCGCGACCGGTGGCTTCCCGGCCCGCCTCGCCTGAGGACGAGGACGAGGACGCGCACGAACACGCGCGCGAACACCAGCGAGCCCGCGGACCGGCTGGACCGGTCCGCGGGCTCGGGCTTGCGGGCGTCCTACTTCGGCGCCGTGAGGTCGTAGACGGTCGTGCTGCCCACGGTCTTGGCGGTGAAGTGGGACTCGACCCACGAGCTGATGGCGGAGGACGCGTTGCTGCCGCCCATCGAGCCGCCGCCCATGCCGCCGCCGCCGATGAAGTAGTGGATACGGCCCTGGGCCACGTACTTCTCGAACTGGGCGAGGGTGGGTGACGGGTCGGAGCCGTTGAAGCCGCCGATGGACATCACCGGCTTCTGGGTGGCCAGTTGGTAGCTCGCCTGGTTCTGCGAGCCGATGGCGGCCGCGACCCAGGTGTAGTCGCCGGCGTTCTTCAGCAGCAGGGACTTCACGGCGGAGCTGACCTGGGCACCGTCGAGCAGGCCGCCCATGCCGCCTGCGCCGCCCCGGCCGTTCCCGCCGCCGAAGCGGGACTCACCGGTGGTGCCGCCCGGGAAGCCGTTCGTGCCCTGCCCGGGCAACTGGCCCTGGGACCCGCCCTGGCCGGGCGCCTGGCCCTGGCCGCCCTGGCCCTGACCCTGGCCGGGCGCCTGGCCCTGACCGGGCGCCTGGCCCTGGCCGAACCCGCCGGTTCCGCCGGTGCCGCCGGTTCCGCCCGTACCGCCGCCGGGGAACGTGCCGGTCGGCGGGGTGCCGCCCATCCGGCCCATGCCGCCACGGCCGCCGCCCCCGCCGGGGAACCCGCCCATGCCGCCCTGCACGGAGGGCCCCGCGGTCACGATGGACCCCTGGTGCCCGGTGCTCACGGTGTCGAGGGTGTACGCCACCGGTCCGCCCAGGACCGCGGCGATACCGACCACGGCCGACAGCACCGTCAGCCGGGCGCCGGCCCGCGCGGTGGCCATCCCCGGGAGCGCGCCCGCGAGCAGCGCCAGCGCGGCCACCGCTCCGGCCACGACCAGCGCGGTACGCAGCCACGGGTGCCAGTCGGGGCTGCGGTGCAGCAGGGTGTACGCCCACACGGACGTGCCCGCGACCGTGACCGCCAGGACCGAGGCGGCCGCGATGTGGGTCCGCCGCTGCCACAGCAGGGAGGCGCCCATCCCGACCAGCGCCGCGATGTACGGCGCGAGCGCGATGTTGTAGTACTGGTGGAAGATGCCGGACATGTAGCTGAACGTCGCGAAGGTCATCAGCAGCGCGCCGCCCCAGACCAGGAACGCCGCCCGGGTCGCCGAGGTGCGGCGGGCCTTCCGGGTGATCCACACCCCCGCGATCAGCATCACGAACGCGGCCGGCAGCAGCCAGGAGATCTGCCCGCCCATCTCGGAGTTGAAGAGCCGGCCGATCCCGGTCGCGCCCCACATGCCGCCGCCGTTGCCGACGCCGCCTCCCCCGCCGCCGCCGACACTGCCGGTCTCGTCGCCGGTGATCCGGCCGAAGCCGTTGTACCCGAAGGTCAGCGACAGGAAGCTGTTGTCCTGGGAGCCTCCGATGTACGGCCGCGAGGACTTCGGCCACAGCTCGACGATCGCCACCCACCAGCCGCCCGCGAGCACCATCGCACCGCCGGCGTACAGCAGTTGGAGCAGGCGGCGGCGCAGCGGGGTGGGCGCGCAGACCGCGTAGACCACGGCGAGCGGCGGCAGGATCAGCCACGCCTGGAGGGTCTTGGTGAGGAACGCGAAACCGAAGACGGCGCCGGCCAGCAGCAGCCACTTGGTACGGGCGTCCTCGATGGCGCGCAGCACGAGGTAGATCGCCGTGACCATGAGCAACGCCAGCAGCGCGTCAGGGTTGTTGAAGCGGAACATCAGCGCGGCGACCGGGGTGAGCGCGAGCACCGCGCCCGCGGTCAGGCCCGCGCCCGGCCCGAACCGCCGCCGTACCGCCGCGTACAGGACGCCGACGGTGGCCACGCCCATCAGCGCCTCGGGCACGAGGATCTGCCACGAGCCGAGGCCGAACAGCCGTACCGACAGGCCCATCGGCCACAGCGCGGCGGGGGGCTTGTCGACGGTGATCGAGTTCGCCGCGTCGGAGGAGCCGAAGAAGAACGCCTTCCAGCTCTGGCTGCCCGCCTGGACGGCGGCGGAGTAGAAGGAGTTGGCGTATCCGGAGGCGCCCAGGTCGTAGAGGTAGAGCACCAGGGTGGCGGCCAGCAGGGCGAGGAAGGCCGGGCGGGCCCAGGTCGGGTCCTCCGGGCGGCCGCGCCAGGTGCGGTGCAGCAGGCGCCGGGTGGAGCGGGCCGACCGCGCGGTGACCGAACTGTCGGCGGCCTGACCGTCGGACGGGGGGCCGTCGATGGCGTGGGGCGGGCCGCCGGGGGCGGCGACAGGACCGGGTGCGGGGCCGGGCAGGCCGGCCACGCCGTCCAGCGCGTGTGCGTCGCTCGGGGAGGTCATCGGGCGCTCCTCAGGTCGTGGTCGTCGCGGTCGTCGAAGTCGTCGAAGTCCGCCTGGCCGGCACGGTCGGCACGGTCGGCACGGTCGGCTCGTCCCTCGTGGTCGCCGGGGGCGGCCACGACGGCACGGCCCTCGGGGGCGGTGCCGGCGTCGCGGCCGTACTGGTCGGTGCGGTCGGGGAAGAGCCAGGCGCGGAAGAGCAGGAAGCGCAGCACCGTGGCGGCGAGGTTCGCCGCGACCAGGACGGCGAGTTCGGTGTGGTGCGCGGGGTGCGGCGCCGCGGTGTGCAGGGCGGCGAGCGAACCGCTGGTCAGCGCGAGGCCGATGGCGAACACCACCAGCCCCTGGGCCTGGTGGCGGACCGCCCGGGCCGGGCCGCGCACCCCGAAGGTGAGCCGCCGGTTGGCGGCGGTGTTGCCGAGCGCGGACAGCAACAGGGCCAGCGCGTTGGCGAGTTGGGAGTCCATCGCGCCGCGGAAGAGGAAGTACAGCGCGAGGTAGACGACCGTGCTCAGCACGCCGATCGCGCAGAACCCGACCAGCTGGCGGGCCAACCCGGGCGGCACGCCCGGCAGTTCGCGGTCGCGCGGGTCCTCCCCGAACGGCCTGCGCAGCCGGTCGAGCGCGAGCCGCCCGGTGGCCAGCGCCCGGCCGACCCGCCAGACGCCGCGCAGGTCGGCGGTGGCGGTCCGCACCAGGTCCACGCTGCTGTTCGGGTCGTCGATCCAGTCCACCGGCACCTCGTGGATGCGCAGCCCGGCGCGTTCGGCGAGCACCAGCATCTCCGTGTCGAAGAACCAGCCGGCGTCCTCCACCATCGGCAGCAGGCGCTGCGCGACGTCCGCGCGGATCGCCTTGAAGCCGCACTGCGCGTCGGAGAAGTGCGCGGCGAGCGAGCCACGCAGGATCAGGTTGTAGGCACGGGAGATGAACTCCCGCTTGGCGCCGCGCACCACCCGCGAGGACTGCGCGAGGCGCGAGCCGATCGCGAGGTCGGAGTGGCCGGAGATCAGCGGGGCGACCAGCGGCAGCAGGGCGTTGAGGTCGGTGGACAGGTCCACGTCCATGTACGCCAGCACCGGCGCGTCCGAGGCGGTCCACACGGTGCGCAGCGCCAGCCCGCGCCCCTTCTGCTCCAGCCGGAACGACTCGACCTCGGGCAGCTCGGCGGCGAGCCGCGCGGCGATCGCGGGGGTCCGGTCGGTGCTGGCGTTGTCGGCGATGGTGATCCGGAACGGGTACGGGAACGTGTCGACGAGGTGCGCGTGCAGCCGGCGCACGCCGGGGCCGAGGCCGGCCTCCTCGTTGTAGACGGGGACGACGACGTCGAGCACGGGCGCGACGGGCACGGGGGGCACGCGTGGTGCGCCGGTGGTCGGGTGGGTCGCGGCGCCGGACGGATGTACTGCGGCCGTGACCGGCAGGTGCCGACGGGCGGGCAGATTGCCGAGAGTGGTTCGCATGCCACGAGCCTCGACAACGGTCCTGTCATGGTGATGTGTCGAGGCTGAGCAGCACCTATGAGTCTGTTGGTGCGGGTGGGATGTGCGTGCCATGCGTCACCCGTGAGGCGCGCGCGGGCGGCCCGACGGCACCCCGCGCGGCCGCTGCGGGGGGCGCGGACACGGCCGGACCGGGTGCGGCCGTACCGGGTACAGCTGATCCCGGCGCATCTGAACCCGGCCCGCCCGCTTCCGGCCCGCCCACTCCCGGCGCTCCGCCTTTCGCGGGCACCTCGGTGGCGGGCAGCGTGACGGTGAAGACCGTACGGCCCGGGACGGACGCGACCTCCACGGTGCCGCCGTGCGCGGCGACCACCGAGTGCACGATGGCCAGGCCCAGTCCCGTGCTGCCCGCCGAGCGGGAGCGGGAGGCATCGCCGCGGGCGAACCGCTCGAAGACGTGCCGGCGCAGTTCGGGCGGGATGCCGGGGCCGTCGTCCTGGACCTGGAGCACGACATCGGACGGGCGGCGCAGCACCCGCGCGGTGATGGTCGTGCCGGGCGGGGTGTGGGTGCGGGCGTTGGCGAGGAGGTTGGTGAGCACCTGCTGAAGGCGCGGCGCGTCGCCGTGCACGGTCGCGGGCTCGTCGGGCAGTTCCAGCCGCCAGTCGTGGTCGCGGCCGGCCGCGCGGGCGTCGCTGACCGCGTCCACCACCAGCGGGGACAGGTCGGTCTCGGTCCGGTCGACCGGGCGGCCCGCGTCGAGCCGGGCCAGCAGCAGCAGGTCCTCGACGAGCGTGGTCATCCGGGCCGCCTCGGACTCGATCCGGCCGAGCGCGTGCCGGGTGTCGGGCCCGACCGGCTCCTGGCCGCGTCGGGTCAGCTCGGCGTAGCCGCGGATGGAGGCGAGCGGGGTGCGCAGTTCGTGGCTGGCGTCGGCGACGAAGCGCCGGACCCGGGTCTCGCTCTCCTGGCGGGCGTGCAGCGCGGAACCGACGTGCCCGAGCATCCGGTTGAGGGCGGCGCCGACCTGGCCGAACTCGGTGCGCGGGTCGGTGTCCGAATCCGGCACCCGGCTCAGCGGGGCCACCTCACCGCGGTGCAGCGGCAGTTCGGCGACCCGGGTGGCCGTGGCGGCGACCCGGCGCAGGGGTTGCAGGGCGATCCGCATCAGCGCGGCGCCGGCCAGCCCGGCCGCGACGAGCCCGGCGGCGGCGACCGAGACCTCCACCCACAGGAGGGTGGACAGGGTGTCCTCGGTGCCCGCGGTGCTCAGGCCGACCAGGATGGTGCTGCCGTCGTCGGCGGGCGCGGCCGACTCGACCCGGTAGTCCCCGAGGCCGGGGACGGTCACGTTGTGCGGCTTGCCGTCGTGCGGCACGCCGGCGAAGGCCGCGGCCTGCTTCGCGGTGAGGTCGTCGGCGACGAGCTGGCCGGTGCTGGGGCTGGTGGCGCTGACCGCGGCCTCGGTGACGGTGCCGGTGGAGCTGACGGTCGCGGCGACCGTCTCGCCCGGCTGGCCACCGCCGGCGAGGAAGACGAAGGGGATGCTGCGGGGCATGTCGGTGGCCCTGCCGTGGCCGGTCGGCCCCAGCGCGCCCCGGTCGCCGGGGGCGCTCTGGCCGGGGGTGGCCTGGTCGGGGCGCGGGCCGTCGGCGCGCACCGCCGTGTCGTGCACCTTGGCGTCCAGCTGCCCGTACAGGAAGTCGTGCAGCGCGAATATCGTGACCGCGCCGATCACCGCGCAGACCACCGCGACCAGCGCGACGCAGGAGGCGACCAGGCGGCGGCGCAGGGACCAGCGGCGCGGCGCCCAGCGCCCGCGGTGCGGCCGGCCGCGCGGGCGGGGGGGCGCCGTCGCACCGGGGGCGCGGGTCGAGCCGGTGCCGGGGGTCGAGCCGGTGCCGGGGGTCGCGCCGGGGCCGGGGGTCGCGCCGGGGCCCGTGCCAGGCCCCGCGCCGGGGCCCGGTCCGGCCTGCGGGGCCGGGCCGTCCGCGTGGGGTGCGGTCGGTGCGGGGCGGGTCACACCGGTTCGCCGGGCTTGATGAGGTAGCCGGCGCCGCGCCGGGTGTGGATCATCGGCGAGCGGCCGGCGTCGATCTTGCGGCGCAGGTAGGAGATGTACAGCTCGACGACGTTGGCCTGACCGCCGAAGTCGTACGACCAGACCCGGTCCAGGATCTGCGCCTTGCTCAGCACCCGGCGCGGGTTGCGCATGAGGTAGCGGAGCAGCTCGAACTCGGTCGCCGTGAGGTGGATGTTGTCGCCGCCGCGGCTGACCTCGTGGCTGTCCTCGTTCAGGACGAGGTCGCCGACGGCGAGCACGGACTCGTTGCGGATGGCGGCGGCGCCGGAGCGGCGCAGCAGTCCGCGCAGGCGGGCGACGACCTCCTCCAGGCTGAACGGCTTGGTCACGTAGTCGTCGCCGCCGGCGGTGAGCCCGGCGATCCGGTCCTCGACCGCGTCCTTCGCGGTGAGGAAGAGCACGGGCACGTCGGGGGTCTGGCGGCGCAGCCGGGCGAGCACTTCGAGCCCGTCCATGTCCGGGAGCATCACGTCGAGCACCACCGCGTCGGGGCGGTTCTCACGGGCGGAACGCAGCGCGCTCGCGCCGTCACCCTCGGTACGGACCTGCCAGCCCTCGTAGCGCAGGGCCATCGAGAGCAGGTCGGCGAGCGGGGCCTCGTCGTCCACCACGAGGACGCGGACCGGGGAGCCGTCCGGGCGGGCGAGGTCGCCGGCCGGGGCGGACGCGGGGGCGGTGTGGGTCGCGGGGGCGGCGGGGTGGGTGGAGCGGGTGGCCGCCGATGAAGTGGAAGGCATACGGGACACCCTGTGCACCGGCTATGAGAGGAGCCTTAATCCGTTTCTGTGAAAACTCTGAGAATCCGGTGACGGTGGAGTAAAGCGGGGCAGGGGTGCACCAGCCGGTGGACGGGGCGAGGCGGGGGCGGGGGCGGGCCGCGCACGTACGCGGGCGTACCGGCGCGGGCGTACCGGCGCAGGCGTACCGGCGCAGGCGCTTACCGGCGTACCGGCGCCCCCTTGCGGCCGCCCCACCCCGCGATGGTACGAAGGTACGAAGTCGACTGGCTGACAGCCATGATGACGTCACGTCACGAACGGGGGCAGGTCTCACGATGCAGGGTGGAGTCGGACTGACGGCATATCTCGTCAACGAGTCGCGGGCCCGCCGGCCCGACCTCGCCCAGGACGGGCCGGCGGCCGCGTGGATTCCCGAGGGGGAACGGCCGGGCGTCAAGGCGCTGTGGCAGGAGTTCGCCGACGCCGTCTACCCGCACGACGACCTGGTGGTCTCGCTCCGCGGCCGGTTCATCGCGGACACCCTCGCCGAGGCGCTGCGGGCCGACCCGGACACGGTGCTGGTGGTGTGCGGCGCGGGCTTCTCGTCGTACCCCTGGCTGCTGCGCTTCCCGGTCGCGGTCGAGGTGGACCTGCCGCACATGGCCGAGGCGAAGCGGCTGCGCGCGGCCGAGCTGACCGCCGACGGGACGCTGCCGGTGCGCGACGTGCGGCACATCGGTGCCGACCTGGCCGTGCCCGCGGACCGCGCCGCGGTGGCGGAGCAGGTGCGGGCGGTCGCGGCCGGGCGGCCGGTCGCGTACGTCGTCGAGGGCGTCGTCTTCTACCTGCCGCCCGCCGACGCGCGTGCGGTGGTGACGCTCGGCGCGGAGTTCGGCACGACCGCCGTCACCGCGGTGAGCTACTGGCCGGCGGCGGCCTCGGGCAGCGTGGTGCTGGCCGAGCAGCGCGCCTGGTTCCGCAGCAGGTCCGTCCCGGAGGAGGCGAGCCACCACACGCACGCCGAGCTGGCCGCGCTGCTGGGCGCGCCCCTGGACGACCAGGGCCCGGAGGATCTGCAACGGCGTTACCTGGACCGGGTGGTGGTGCCCGAGTCCGCCCTCATCCCGGAGTACGTGGCCGTGTCCTGGGGCACCCCGGGCACGCGGGGAGCGATCGGCGCGGCAGGGCCGTCCGGAGCGGTCGCGTGAGCACCGGGGTACTCCATCTCCAGTGCCGCGCCTACCCGTTGCACCACCGCACCCCGACCACCTCGCTCGACGCCTTCACCGTGCCCGGCCACGGCGAGTTACAGCCGGTCCTCGGCAGCCTGCGCTCCCTCGCCTACAACCCCGACATCACCGTCGAGTTGGACATGACCGGCATGATCCGACCGGCCGTCGCGCTGCCCGGGGTGGAGGTCGTCGCCTGCCACGCCCGCGTCCTGGCCGCCGGCACCATCCTGGTGGTCTACGCGCTGCGCCACGAGCAGGACCTGCGCGCGTTGAACCTGCTCGAACTCGACGCCCTGGACGCCGACATCAACCGGGTCCTGCGCGAGACCGACGCGCCGATCCTGTCCGCCGTGCTGTCCGCCGCCGTCAACAGCGGGCTGCTCCGCAGCATCGCGCTGCGCCCCGACCTGGCGGTGGCCGGCCCGAGTTCACCGATCGACCGCCGATCGGCCCGCTACAACGCGCACTTCGTCGGCCAGGACCCGCCATGGCAGCCGGACTCCCGCGTGCCCGCGGTCTCTTCGGGCCCGGACTGCCGCATCCTGCTGCCGTACACCTACGCCTGGGACCGCGACCCGGACACCGCGCTGGCCGAGCTGCTGACGATGACCGAGCCGACCGACATCGCGGTCGCGCAGCAGTCCCTGCTCGCCGGGGCGCTCATCGCCGGCCGCTGGGTGCTCGGCGACCTGGCGCACGCGCACCCCGCCAACACCGGCGTGCACGCCTTCCGCCGCTTCCTCGACGGCCTGTGGGCCGACTTCCACCACCTCGACAGCTACCGCGTGGAGTCCTCCCAGGCGCACCGCGCGAGCTACCTGGCCGCGCGGCAGACCATCGGCCTCGACGACACGCAGGAGCGCGCCGACAAACTCCTCGGCTACGTGAGCAGTTCACTGCTGGCCGCCGCCTCGGAGCGGGCCGAGGCCCTCGACACCCGGCTCAACCGGGTCGCCGCCGCGCTCACCGTGGTCAGCGCGGCCTCCTTCGGCCTGGACATCGCGGTGTTCGTGCTGCCGCAGGTGTCGCTGTGGACGAAGATCGCGGTCGTCGTGGGGCTGCTCGGGATGGCGACGTCGGGGCTGGTCGCGGCGATGCTGCCGGGGGCGCTGCGCAGGTCGTTCCAGCGGCGGGACGCGACGGAGGCGCCGGCCGGACCGAACGGACCGAGCGGACCGAACGGGCCCGCACCGGTGTCGACGGTGGTGGCGGCGGCGGGTGCGGGCGTGGCGGCGGCGGGCGCGGCGGCAGCGGCGGTCGGGGCCGCGGCCATCGAGGCCGTGACGGCTCCGACTGCCCTGCCGGCCACCGCGGTTGGGCCGACGGGGACGGTCGGTACGGTCGAAGGGGGCGGCGGCGCGGCGCCGGGTGCCGCGGGCGACGCGTCCGGGGTGCCGCAGCAGCCGGGTCAGTCCTCCGGCTCGTAGTACGCCATCAGCGCCGTGAAGTGGGCCAGCCACGCGGTGAGTTCGGCCGGGTCACGGGTACCGACCTCGCAGGAGTGGATGCTTCCGTCGTTCAGCGCCACCGCCACCAGCAGCACATGGCCGCGCCCGGTGGCCCGTTCGCACCAGGCGGTGTGGATCGCCGGCCAAGGGAACTCCGCGACACGGCCGTTGACCCCGAGGGAGATGCCGTCGGCGTCGGCGACGACCGCGTTCTTACGGTCCATGGCGAGGAACTCGGGTGCGTCGGGCGGGACTTGGTCCACGGGCGGCCCGGCGTACCCGGTGCCGGGAGCCGCGAGGGGCGTGGGCACGGCGGCGGGGAACGGCGGCGGTGCGGCATAGCCGTAGCCGGCCGCGGGGGCGTACGGCGAGGGCGGGGCGTACGGCGAGGGCGGCAGCGGGGCGGAGGGCGCGGGAGGCGCGGGGGCGTAGCCGGGCATCGGGGGAACCAGCGGGACGGATACGGCGGCGGCGACCGGGGCCGGACCCGTACCGGTACCCGTACGTGCGTCCGTGACGGCCACGCCCGGCACCACGTCAGCCGGGTCCGCCGGGTCCGCCACGTCCGCCGGGTCCGAGGGGTCCACCGGGTCGAGCCAGTCCAGCAGCCGGTCCGTATCCGGCCTGCGCGCCGGCTCCTTGTCCAGGCAGGCCGCCACGATCGGCCGCAACCGCTCGGGCACCGCGCTGAGATCGGCCTCGTGGTGCACCGAGCGGTACATCAGCGCGACCGGGGTGCCACCGCCGAACGCGGAGCCGCCCGCGGCCGCGACCAGCACCGCGCCGAGCGCGAACACATCGGCGGCAGGCCCGACTTCGCGCCCCTCCGCCTGCTCGGGCGCGAGGAACCCGGGGGTGCCGAAGGCCGTGCCCGTCACCGTCAGCCGGGTGTTCTCCACCGCCCGCGCGATGCCGAAGTCCAGCACCCGCGGCCCGTCCTCGGCCATCACGATGTTCGCCGGCTTCAGGTCCCGGTGCACCAGCCCGCAGCGGTGGATCGCCTGCAACGCCTCGGCGAGCGCCGCCCCCAGCCCGCGCAGCCGCGCCTCGTCCATCGGCCCCTGCTCCGCCACCAGCCGCGCGAGCGTCGGCCCCGGTACGTACGCGGTCGCCAGCCACGGCGCCTCCGCGTCCGGGTCAGCGTCCACCACCTGCGCGGTGTGGAACCCCCCGACGCTGCGCGCCGCCGCCACCTCCGCCCGGAACCGCTCCCGGAACACCGCGTCCGCCGCCAGCTCCGACCGGGCCACCTTCACCGCCACCAGCCGCCCGCCGCGCGACCTGGCCAGCCACACCACCCCCATGCCGCCCTCGCCGAGCCGCCGCACCACGCTGTACCCACCAATGCGTTCCAACTCCGACTCCCGCCCCCAAGCCGCCGACCAGCCGCCCCCACCCTCCCAGAGACCGCCGCCCGCCCCCAACCCGATCGCGGCACCGGGACCGGCACCGGGACCTGCACGACGGCGGCGAGCTGCGCGGAGGTGTGCCATCGTGGTGGCCATGGGGGGCTTCACCGGGGCGTACGTCGTCCGGCACGGCTGGACACGTGCCGGAGCGAGCTGGTTCGCGGTCACGGCCCTGCTGATCGGGGTGGGCTTCCTCCCGCACGTGGAACCCCCGGACCTGGACCACATCGAGCTGGTGTTCAGCCCGTTCGCGCTGTGGACCGCGGCGGTCTGCTCCAGTCGCCGCAAGGCCGTCCGGGTGGACAAGCGGGGCATCACGCTCCACCGCCTCCTGCCCTTCCGCGCACCGGAGTTCGTGCCCTGGGCCGACGTGGTGGCGGTGGACTGGTCGGGCGACGACCACTTCTGGGGCCGCACCAGCAGCTTGACGGTGCACCGCCGCGCCGCCCGTCCGGTCCCCGCCCTTCCCCCGGTTCCCGGTCTGGAAGAGCTGGACGCCTACCTCGCCACCCAGGTCGACCCCGGCGACGCCGCCGCCTTCCGGGGCGTCGTGCGGCTCGGGCTCGGCACCACCCTGAGCGACCTCGATCCGGTCCGGCTGGCCACGGCGATGGCCGTGCTGGCGCCGGAGGTCCGCAGGTTCGGCGATCTCGGCGACGTACCGTGCCCGGGGGCAGCCCCGGCACGACCGGCCGACCCTCTACCGTAGGAGCCGGAACGAGAGGACTGGCCCCATGAACACCTTCCCGGCCGACCGGACCTTGCGGATCGGCACCCGTAGTTCACCGATGGCGCTGGCCCAGGCCAACCTCGTGGCCGACCTCCTGCGCAAGGAACAGCCGGGTCTCCAGGTCGAGTTGGTGCCCGTCACCACCGAGGCGGACCGCTGGCACGGCGACCTGTCCGAGCTCGGCGGGAAGGGCCTGTTCGTCAAGCAGATCGACGTCATGCTCCAGCGCGGCGAGGTCGACCTGGCCGTCCACTGCGTGAAGGACGTCCCCGGCGACACCCCGCTGCCCGAGGGCCTGGTCTTCGCCGCCCACCTCCCGCGCGACGACGTCCGCGACGTCCTCCTCTTCCCCGAGGGCTCCGAACTGCGGACCCTCGACGACCTCCCGGCCGGCGCCACCGTGGCGACCTCGGCCGTACGCCGCAAGGCCCAACTCCACCGGCTCCGCCCGGACCTCGACGTCGTCCGGGTACGAGGCGCCGTCGGCACCCGCATCGACACCCTCGACGGCAGGAAGCAGACCGGCAGCCGGCCGGACGCCATGATCCTCGCGTCCTCCGGCCTGGCCCGGCTGGAGCTGACCCACCGCGGCCGCCAGGTCTTCACCGTCCAGGAGATCCTCCCGGCCGTCGGCTCAGGCGCCCTCGGCCTGGAGTGCCGCCACGACGACGGCCCCACCGCCGGCCTGCTGTCCCGCCTCGACCACGAGCGGACGACGGCCGAGATCACCGCCGAACGCGCCATGCTGGGCGACCTGCGCGGCCACTGCAACAGCCCCATCGCCGGCCACTGCACCACCGCGCCCGACGGAGCGCTCACCCTGCGCGGCATGGTCTTCTCCGCCGACGGCTCCACCTCCGTCCACACCCACCTCACCGCCCGCTCCACCGACACCCCCGCCACCCTCGGCGCCCGCGCCGCCGCGGACCTCCTCCGGCAGGGCGCCGCCGACATCATCCTCGCCATTCCCCACTGACCCGGGCAGATCCGGCCTGACCCGGGGCTGGGTTCGGGGCCTGGTCGGGGCCTGGTCGGGGCCGGGTCGGGGCCGGGTCGGGGCCGGGTCGGGCTCCTTACGCGTGCTGGTCCGCGGGGCCTTCGGCGTACGGGGCCGCGGCACCCGCGTAGCGCCGGGCGAGCGTGGCGCAGGCTCGCCGCAGGGCCGGCGGTCCGACGACGCGCAGGTCCGCGTCGAAGCGGCCCAGGCCGGCGGCGAGGGCGGTCCAGGACCAGGACCCGGCGACGAGCCGGCACCGCGCGGGGCCGAGGGGTTCGACCGTGCCGTCGTCGGCGTACGGGGCGACCTTCGTGGCGGGGAGGTCGATGACGACCTCGCCCTGGCAGGGCCAGGCGGCGCCGGTGCCGTCCGACCCGCGGAACCGGCCGGCGACGAACGTGGAGACGTCGTGGCCCGGCACCTGGCGCGGGGCGAAGCGCGGGCCCGTCGGCGCGCGGGGGGTCAGGTGGTCGGTGCGGAAGGTCCGCCAGTCGTCGCGGTCGAGGTCCCAGGCCAGCAGGTACCAGCGGGTGCGCCAGGCCACGAGGTGGTGCGGCTGCACCCGGCGCCGCTGCGGTGCGGCGTCGCGGTGCGGGGCGTAGTCCAGGCGCAGTTCCTCATGGCGCTGGATCGCGGCGCTCAGCACGGTGAGCACCTCCAGGTCCTCGGCCGGCGCCGAGGTCTCCGGTCCAGACGGTCCAGCCGGCCCAGGCGGCCCGGCCACGGTGACGTGGAGCGCGTCGACGCGTTGCCGCAGGCGTGGGGGCAGCACGTGCCGGATCGTCGCGAGCGCCCGGCCGGCGTCCTCCGCGAGCGCGCGGTGCGCGGTGGTCTGAAGGGCGACCGCCAGCGCGATGACCTGCTCGTCGTCGAAGAGCAACGGCGGCAGGTGCGCCCCGGGCTCCAGGCGGTATCCGCCGGCGGGTCCCTTGGCCGCGGCGACCGGATAGCCCAGCGCACGCAGCCGGTCGACATCGCGGCGCACCGTACGCACGGTCACCTCCAGCCGCTCGGCCAGGTCCGCGCCGCTCCACTCCCGGCGGGCCTGGAGCAGGGAGAGCAGGGTGAGGAGGCGCGAGGACGTCTTCTGCATGTCTCCATGATGGCCGGAGTAGCGGACACCACCTGTCCTCTACTGGTGCGACGGTGGATACCGAACCGCGGAGCAGGGCCTCTCACGCCGCCGCTTCGCGGTCGCCCCGGCCGGCGCGCATCCGTGCGCTTGTCCGTGCGGCTTGTCCGTGCGCACATCCCGGCACCCACCCAGGCGAGGAGCAGCCCATGTCCGTCACCACCACCACGCATCTGAACTTCCGCGGCTCGGCCCGCGAAGCGCTGGACTTCTACCGGTCCGTCTTCGGCGGGCGCACCGCCGCCGTGACCTACAAGGACGCCGGCAACGTCCAGGACGAGAGCGAGGCGGACTGGGTGATGTGGGGCGAGGTGTCCGCCGACGACGGCTTCCACGTCATGGCCTACGACGTGCCTTCGGCGATGCCGTACGAGCCGGGCGCCAACCCGTTCTTCGTGTCCGTGCGCGGTGAGGACACCGACGAGGTCAGCGCCCTGTGGCAGCGCCTGGCCGACGGCTCGACCGTGCTGCGCCCGCTGGAGCCCGCGCCATGGGCACCGCTGTACGGCATGCTCACCGACCGCTTCGGCGTGACCTGGGTCCTGGACGTCACCGCGCCCTACACCGGCTGACCGCCACACCCGCCGCCCTCCACGTCGCCGCATCGGCACGTAGATCGCCACGTAGATCGCCAGGTACATCGGCACGCACATCGCCACGCACATCGGCACGTACAGAAAGTGGACACGGTCATGCGCATGCGCCCGCTCGGCCGCACCGGCATCGAGGTCAGCGCCTACTGCCTGGGCACCATGATGTTCGGCCCGAACGGAAATCCCGACCACGACGCGTGCGCCCGCATCGTGCACCGGGCTCTGGACGGCGGCATCAACTTCGTCGACACGGCGGACGTCTACGGTTACAGCGAGGCCGAGCGGATCGTCGGCCGCGCCCTCAAGGGCCGTCGCGAGGACGTGGTCCTGGCGACCAAGTTCAACGGCCCCATGGGCGAGGGACCCAACAACGGTGGCAGCTCGCGCCGTTGGATCACCAAGGCGGTCGAAGGCTCGCTGCGCCGCCTGGACACCGACTACATCGACCTGTACCAGATCCATCACCCCGACCCGCGCACCGACATCGAGGAGACGCTGTCCGCGCTCACCGACCTGGTCAGGGCCGGCAAGGTCCGCGCGTTCGGCTCCTCCAACCTGCCCGCGAGCGACATCGTTTCGGCCCACTGGGTCTCCGAGCGGCGCGGACTGCACCGGCTGCGCACCGAGCAGCCGACCTACTCCGTCCTCAACCGGGGCATCGAACGCGAAGTCCTCCCCGTCGCACGCCACTTCGGCATGGGCGTGCTCGTGTGGAGCCCGCTGGCCATGGGCCTGCTCACCGGCCGGTATCGCCAAGCCCACGCGCCGAGCGGCAGTGCCCGCATGCGCTGGGTGCCCGCGCACCTGACCGACCCCCGCAAGCTCGACGCCGTCGAGCGGCTGATCCCCCTCGCCGAGCACGCCGGCCTGCCCCTGACCCACCTGGCCCTGGCCTTCGCCACCGCCCACCCCGACGTCACCTCGGCCATCATCGGTCCCCGCACCCTCGACCAGCTCGACGACCTGCTGGCGGGCGCCTCGACCGTCGTAGACGACGAGGTGCTGGACCGGATCGACGAGATCGTGCCACCGGGCACCGACCTCGGCCCGGTCGACGTCGCCTACCAGCCGCCCTCACTCACCGTTCCCGACCGGCGGCGGCGCCCCACCGCGGAACGCGCGGCGGCCTGAGGAGAGCGCGAGATGGACGTCCTGACCCACCCCGAACGCTCCGCCGTCGAGGCCGAGTCCCACCTGACAGCCGCCTTCCTCGACCAGCACCTCACCACCACCCACATCACACCGCCCGTCTGAGCCCCACCCCGAGCACCAAGGGCTTCGTGGATCACTCCACGGCGCCGGCACCCGGGCGACCGCTTTCCCGGGCCGGGCCCCGGCGCCGACCGGGCCCGTTGCCGCACTTCGCTGCCGTACGGAACGAAAGAGCCCCGCTCCGGGTGACCCGGGCGGGGCTCTGACCTGCTGTGCACTCGGCAGGGTGCGAACCTGCAACCCTCGGATCAGCTCAACCGATGCAGAGGATCAGGATGCACAGGCCCTGCTGGGGAGCCGGCGTCGTCGGTGAGGTGGTGGTCGGCGGGGTGGAAGGGGTGGAGCCGGTCGGTGGGGACGTGGCGGTGGTGCCGCCTCCGGTCGTACCCGTGCTTCCGCCCGTGGTCGTCGTGCCCGTGGAACCGCTCGTGCCCGTCGAACCGCCCGTGCCCGTACCGGAGTCGCCGGTCGTCGGAGCTGTGGTGGCGGACGTCTGCGGGGTCCGGCTGTGCTGGACGGAGGTCTGCCCGGTCGGGGAGCCGTCCGAGATGCGCACCGCGCCGGCGTTGTCGGTCACCGTGTGGGTGGCCTGCGCGGTCGGGTGGGACGGGGTGCCGGCGGCGTTCCGCTGCTGCGAAGCGGTGGCGTGGTGCGCGGGGGTCCCCGCCTGCTGCGGGGACACCGAGGACGGCCCGCCGTCCTGCGAGGTCTGGGTCCTCAGGTTCACCGGCGCCACCGTGTCGGACGAGGCGGTGGTCGCGCCGCCCTTGCCGTGGGCGTGCATCGACGCCACGGTCACACCGCCGCTGAACAGCGCGAAGGCGGTGGCAACGCCCGCACGGCGCCTGCTCTTCTTCCACCGCGCCATCTGGCGGCGCCGGGCCGCGCGACCCCGGTGCAGCGTCGGCGCGATCGACGCGGGCCCGAGCACGGACTCCGCCGCCGGCTCCTCCTCGGTCTCCGCTGCCGCGGCCGGGCTGAACCCGGTGGACGTGTACGGGGCCGGGTCGGCGTAACCGGTGGGCACGTACTCCGGCAGAGGGGCCGGCGCCGCGGAGTACCCCGCGGGCTGGAAACCGCTCGGCTCGGTGCGGCGGAGGTGACCGGTCGGGTACGCGCCGTCGTGCGGTCCACCGGCCATGGCGGCGGTCGACTCCGCCTCGGTCGCGTAGGCGCCGCAACCCGGGCACACCAGCACACCGTTGAGTATCCGTTGGCACGTGTAGCAGTAGTCCATCCGCGGTCTCCCTGTGCTGACTTCGCAGCCGAAGGCCGCCGGCATGTCCACGTTCTGCGCGCGAAGGGCAGGCGCATGACCGTAACAGCTGAAACGTCAGAGCTCGCAGAGGAGTTGTGAGGCTTTTGAAAACAAGCGTCGGCGACTCCGCCCGCCCGCCGTCGCGACCCCGCGTGGCAACGGGTGGTCCGCTCGATCCGGCGCCACGGGATGGCGCCTTCCGTCCGCCGGGATCAGCGGTCGTCCGCCTGCTCGGCTTCGCCCGGCCGGGATGGCACCAGCGGGAGGAATCACGTCGGGGACTCGAACGCCCTTCCCGTGTGCATGGCCGGCAGCGTCACGAGGAGGACGTACTCCAGGTGCCGTGTTGCCGGCCATGGAACCCCGCGCCCGCTTGGTGAGGCGGCTGCCGTCGAAGCCCGCCGTCGAGACAAACGTCAGAGGCCCCATGGAGTGATCCACGGGGCCTCTGGCCTGCTGTGCACTCGGCAGGATTCGAACCTGCAACCTTCTGATCCGTAGTCAGATGCTCTATCCGTTGAGCTACGAGTGCGGGTGGCTTCGCGGCTTTTCGGGGCCGGTCGGCGTCGCGGGAACAACATTACATGAGGGGGCGCGGGAGGTGAAATCGATAAGGGAGAGGGGCGGTGAGCTGGGGAAACGCGGCGCCGTGGGGGTGCGGGTGGTGGGGGGAAGGTGTGGAGGAGGTGCGCGGGAGGGGTGTGGCGCCCGGGGGACGGGAGCCCGGGGGGATGTGCGGGAAAAGGAAGGAGCCCCGGCCGTGGTGGGACGGCGGGGCTCCGGGAGAGGTGGCGGAGGCGGAGGGATTTGAACCCTCGATGGACGGTAAAGCCCAAACCGCATTAGCAGTGCGGCGCCATAGACCGGACTAGGCGACGCCTCCTGGTACGTGCCCGGGTGAGCGGGCGCGTGGGGAAATGATGGCACAGCCGGGAGGGCTGCGACCAATCCGAGAGTACGGTACAAGGCCGCGACCGGGCAGAGCAAAGGGATTGGCCGGTCGGCGGGTCCCTGGACGCGCCCACGAAGGGGTGGTTGGCCGGGGGGAGGAGCGGGCCGGCGGTAGGAGAAGGGCATGCACTCTTCGCCGCTCGCCCCCCTCCGGCCCGCCCGACCGGCTCGGCCCGCCCGATGGGCCCGCCTCGCCCGCCCGGGCGCCACGGCGCTGACCGGCGCGGCCGTACTGACCGCGGCGCTGACGGGCGTCGCGTACGGCTCGGGGAACCCGCCGCACCGTCCGTCGCACCGGCCACCGGGCCCGATCGCCTCGGTGTCCCCCCACTCGGTGCCGGCCATCTGGACCTCGGAACAGCCCGGCACGGGCCTGGACGTGGCGTACGACGACGGCGCGGGCCACACCCGCAGCTACCGGCTGAGCTGCTCCCCGACACCCGACCCCGCCCCGGCACCCGCACCCGCACCCGCACCCGCACCCACCCCGGTGCCCGCACCCGGCCCCGACCCGACCACCGCCTGCGCTCACCTCGCCGAGATCGGCGGCCCCGTCCCCGCCGTACCCTCCGGCCAGATGTGCTCGATGATCTACGGCGGCCCGCAGTCCGCCCGGGTGACCGGCGTCTGGCAGGGACAGGCGGTGCGGGAGTCCTACCGCAGGACGAACGGCTGCGAGGTGGCCCGCTGGAACCGCATGGTCCCGGCGCTGCCCAACCCGGTGGCCGACGCCTCGCGCCAAGACGCCGCCCCCGTACGAAGCTGAACGGCACATCACGCGGAACCCGAAGACCCGCGGAACCCGAAGAACGCGAAGAACGCGAGGAACCCCGCCGGCCAGGCACGGAACCCCCGCGTTCCCGCTTTCGTGACGTACACCACACCTTCACCACACAACCCCCAACCCCCCACCCCGTGACGGCACATGACCGTCCAACGCCACAGGAGCAACCCCGACCCGTACACTCGGTCTAGTGACATGGCCCGGTGGGCGGCGGCAAGATGGGCCGCCCGTGACGTCAGCCGACAGCGCCGTACGACTCAGGTGAGTTCGTCCGGACGCCGCGCCCGACACTGCGCGCCACACCGGGTACTGCGCCACGTGTAACAGCACATGCGGTAACAGGGAGGACGCGTCTCGTGAGCAGCAGGCCATCCAGAGGCGCTGCTCGCCTCGCCTCGATACTGGACGCCCTCCCGGACGCGCTGCTGCTGGTCAACGCCAACGGCACGGTGGTCAACGCGAACGCGATAGCGCTGGAGACCTTCGAGGCGCCGGGCACGGCACTGGTCGGGCGCGGACTGCTGGACCTGCTGCCGTCGTTCGACCCGAAGCGCATCCCCGGGTCGATGCGCAGCCCGCAGGAGGCGGCGGCCGACGACACCCGGACGAAGCCGACCCGGATGCAGGCGCGCCGCACCGACGGCTCGGAGTTCCCGGCCCAGGTGACGAGCGCGAACCTGGACGACAGCCGCACCGCGTACGCGGACTTCGGCGACGGCATGCCGCACTACACCGGCGACGAACTGCTGATGCTGGTGGTGCGCGACCTGTCCGGCACCGTGGACACCGAGGCCGAACTCGCCCGCCAGCAGCGGCAGACCGAGATGATCCTGCGGGCCGCGGCCGAGGGCGTGGTCGGCGTGGACACCGAGGGCAAGATCGTGCTGGTCAACCCGTCGGCCGCGCAGATCCTCGGCCACCGGGCGACCGACCTCGGCGGCAAGGAGCTGCACCCGCTGGTGCACCACTCCCGCCCGGACGGCTCGCCGCTGGCGTACGAGGAGACCCCGCTCGCCGACACGCTGCGCTCGGGCCGCAAGCACCGGGTACGCGGCCAGGTGCTGTGGCGCAAGGACGGCAGGGCGGTGCCGGTGGACCTGACCACGGCGCCGGTCCGTGACGGCGACCAACTGGTCGGCGCGGTCATGACGTTCACCGACCGGACCCAGTACGACGCGCTGGCCGCCCGCACCGGGCAGCTCCGCGCGCTGCTGGACACCTCGCTGCGCGGACCGCTGGCCGAGCTGCGCGCCGAGCTGACCGGGCTCGCCGCCGACCCGGCCGGGCAGCTGTGGCCGGAGGCCAACCAGATCCTGCACCACCTCTCCGCCGGATACGCCCGGATCACCACCCTGATCGACAACGTGCTGGACTTCCAGCGGCTGGACCGCGGCGACGACAAGCTGCACCGCTCGGTGATCGGCCTGGACGAGGTGGTGGCCGCGGCCGTCGAGGGCGCGGTCGAGCTGATCGGGCCCGGCCGGGCCCAGTTCGCCGTGCACGCGGCGCCGATCGAGGCGTCGGTGGACCCTGGGCGGATGGCCCAGGCGCTCGCCCACCTCGTCGCCGACGTGGCGGGGGTGGACTCGGCGGGCAACGCGATCGCGTACGCCGGGGACTCCACCATCGTGGTCGCGGTGGCCCAGCGCGGCGACGTCGTACGCATCGACGTGCGCGGACCGAGCGCCGGCGGCGACCCGGTGCACCTGCCGCTGGCGCGCGGCGTCATCGAACGGCACGGCGGGGTGCTGCAGACCCACGAAGTGCCGGGCCAGGGCAGCGCGTACGTCCTCGAAGTGCCGCTCGGCCTCGACCCGGACACGGTGCGCGCCGCCCGGGCGGCAGCCGCGGAAGGCGGTTCCGGAGCCGCCGGCGGCAGGGGTACGGGCGCGTCCTCGCGCGGGGGCGCGCACTCCGGCGGGAACGGCGACGCGGCGCGCGCGGGCGCGGGTACGGCCGCGGGAGCGGCGACGGGTGCGGGGCCCGACGGTCCGGTGCCCGGCGGGCGTGCTGCCCGCCGCTCGCACGCGGCACCCGGCGGCGGGACGGACGCGGAGCGGGGGGAGCGGTCCGAGCCGGGCCCGCAGCCGCCCCACCCCGGCGACGACACCGGTACGGTCCTGGCGCCGTGGTCGATCCCGCCGGCCGCCGACCAGACCGAGGCCCCGACCGGGCGCCGGCGTGCGCTGCGGCGGCCCGTCGGCCGTCCGGAACACCCGCAGGGGCAGGAGCAACCGCAGGCCGGGCAGCAGGACCAGCCGCAGGCCGCGGCCGAGCCGCAGCCGGAGGCCGGCGCGCGGTCACCGCAGGCGCAGTCGCAGCCGCAGCCGCAATCGCCGTCACCGTCGCCGCAGATTCCGCAGATCGGGCCAGGTGGTCCGGGCGGACCGGGCGGACCCGAGGGCGCCGACCCGGCGGAGGGCGTACGGCCGACCGGGCGCAGGGCCCGCAGGGGACGTCCGGCCGTGGAGGAGCAGTCCCCCGAGGGTGGCGGCGAGCTGCGGCAGCTTCCGGCGCCGCGCATCCCGAACGCGCTGCCCCCGGCCGACGGCGGCGCGGGCCGCGACGGCGCCCCGAACCCGGGCAACCAGTTGAACCCGGCGAACCCGCAGGGCGGCCAGGACCCGGCCCCCGGCACCGGCCGCCGCGGTCGCCGCGCCCTCGAAGCCGCGCCGCAGCAGCCGCCCGTACCCGGGATGCCCTACCGGGAGGACCCGCCGGACAACGGTCACCCGCGCCCGCCCGCCCAGAGCTGGCCGCAGCCGGGTCCCGACGCGCCCGGCACCGACCCCGCCGCGCGGGCCGAGCCGCGCCCCGCGCCCGCCCCCGAACCGGCGGCGCCCCCGCAGCAGCCGGCCCCCCGGACCTGGCCCGAGCCCGAACGGCCCGCGCCCGCAGCGCCGTCCGCGCCGAACGACCACCCCGGCCACCCCGCGGCCGGCCCCGGACCCACCTCCTGGCCGCAGGCCGGTGGCCAGGGCGCCGCGCACCAGGACCCGCAAGGTGCCCACGACGGCACGCCCGGCAGCCGGGGCGGCCCGCAGCAGGACCCGTCGCAGCAGGCCCACAGCCGGGCCATAAGCGTCCGCACCCTCGGCCAGGGCGTGCCGTTCGGCACCGACCCGCGCGAGCAGACGCCCACCCAGGCCGTACAGGCGCAGCACCCGCAGGGGCTTCCCGCGCAGGTCGCGGCGGGCGGTTCCGGGCGCCGGCGCAGGCTCGCCGCACCCCAGCCGCAGAACCCGCAAGGACCGCAGGAGCTCCAACCGCCGCCCGGCCCGCAGCCGTTGGTGCCGAACCAGCAGCCCGGCCCGGGCGGCGAGCACCAGGCCCGCCAGCACCCGCAGGCCGACCCCGACAGCGGCCAGCTCCCGGTGCGCAAGCCGGACCCGCGCGGCCGCGGCCAGGTCGGCGGGGAGCGCGACACCGCGCTGCTGCGGCCCGTGCCGCCGCTGGAGGAGCAGCAACCGCAGCCGCCGGGCCGGTCGTACGCGATCGGGGCGCCCGCGGCGGGCGCGGCCGAGGGACCGGAGTTGCTGGACGGGCCGAACGGCGCGGTGGACGTCACCGACGTGCCCGCCGGCGAGGCCGCCGACGACCGCCACGAGGAACCGCTGGACGAGCCGCGCCGCCTGCTGGTGTGGCCCGAGCCCGATGTCTCGACCCGGCAGGCGCTCACCGACCGGGGCTACCGTCCGGTGATCGTACGATCCCGCGAAGAGGTCGACGCGCAGGTCGCCGAGCCGCCCGCCGCGCTGTTCGTGGACCCGCTGACCGGGCCGATCACCCGGACCGCGCTCCAGGCGCTGCGCCAGGCCGCGGCCGCCGCCGAGGTCCCGGTGCTGGTGACGGCCGGCCTCGGCCAGGCGACCCGCGAGGCCGCGTACGGCGCCGACCCGGCGGTGCTGCTGAAGGCGCTCGCGCCGCGCGACAGCGAGCAGCACCCGCCGCGGGTGCTGCTGGTGGAGGGCCACGACCCGATCGCGATGGCGTTCTCGGCCACGCTGGAGCGGCGCGGGATGCAGGTCACCCACGCCGACTCCGAGGCCGACGCGATGACCAAGGCGGCCCAGATCCACCCGAACCTGGTGGTGATGGACCTCATGCTGATCCGGCGGCGCCGCCAGGGCATCGTGGACTGGCTGCGCGGCAACTCCCGGCTCAACAGCACGCCGCTGGTCGTCTACACCTCCGCGGACATCGACCCGGCCGAGCTGCCGCGGCTGGCGTCCGGTGAGACCGTGCTGTTCCTCGCGGAGCGGTCGACCAGCACGGATGTGCAGTCCAGGATCGTGGACCTGCTGGGGAAGATCGGCACGTAGTGGGGCGAGCGCGGACGGCGGGCCGCCGGACGGAAGGCGTCAGGCCGTCGGGCGTCAGGCGTCAGGCGTCAGGCGTCAGGAGTCAGGCGTCGGCGGCACCGGACCCTGCGTACGGGGCGAGCGCGGGTGCGGAATACCCGGGGGCGGTAATTCGTTCGGACCGCTCCAGGCGCTTTGCTAGGGTCGGCCCATGACCGCACACGCCTTCGCGATGATGCCCCGCAGGGGCCGCTGACGCGAACGTGTGACGCATCCGAGGCCCCGAGTCGGGGCCTCGTTCGCGTGTCGCGGGTCGGAGCCCCGCCGCCCTGATCGCAGGAGGTTCCGATGTCGCGCTTCTACGTCACGACCACGATCCCTTACGTCAACTCCCGTCCGCACCTCGGCTTCGCGCTGGAGCTGGTGCAGGCCGACGTGCTGGCCCGGCGGGCCCGCCAGGCCGGCCGGGACGTCCGCTTCCTGACCGGCACCGACGACAACTCGCTGAAGAACGTGCTCGCCGCCGAGGCCGAGGGCGTCCCCGTGCAGGAGCTGGTGGACCGCAACGCGACCGCCTTCGCCGACCTGCGCGAGCCCCTCGCGCTCTCCTTCGACGACTTCATCCGCACCAGCAGCGACCCCCGGCACCGGGTCGGCGTCGAGCGGCTGTGGGAGCGGGTCGCCGCGACCGGCGACCTGTACCGCAAGCACTACGAAGGGCTGTACTGCGTCGGCTGCGAGCAGTTCTACACACCGGACGAGCTCACCGCGGACGGCCTGTGCCCCGAGCACCTGACCAGGCCGCACCTCGTCGCCGAGGAGAACTGGTTCTTCCGGCTCTCCCGCTACGGCGACCGGCTGCGCGCGCTGATCACCGACGGCACCCTGCGGATCGAGCCCGCCGCGCGCCGCAACGAGGTGCTGGCCCTGATCGACTCCGGGCTGCACGACTTCTCCGTCTCCCGCTCGCAGCGCCGCGCCCGCGGCTGGGGCATCCCGGTGCCCGGCGACCCCGACCAGGTCGTCTACGTCTGGTGGGACGCCCTCGGCAACTACGTCACGAGCCTCGGATACGGCAGCGGGGCAACGGACTTCGAACGGTGGTGGGGCGCGGAGGCGGCCGGGGGTACGGCCGCGGGGACGGAAACCGGTACGGGCTCGGGCGACGGGCGGCGGGTGCACCTCGTGGGGAAGGGCGTGCTGCGCTTCCACGCCGTGTACTGGCCCGCGATGCTGCTGTCGGCCGGGCTGCCGCTGCCGACGGACGTCCTGGTGCACGATTACCTGACCGTCGACGGCCGCAAGATCAGCAAGTCGGCGGGGACCGCGGTGGACCCGGCGGAACTGGCCGCGGAGGTCGGCACCGACGCGGTGCGCTGGTGGCTGCTGCTCGACGTGCCCCGGATCGGGGACGCGGACTACACCCGGGAACGTCTGGTGGCCCGCGCGGACGCCGACCTCGCGGGCGGTCTGGGCAACGTGGTGAACCGGATCGTCACCATGGTGCACTCCTACCGTGGCGGCCGGGTGCCGGAGTCGGACGAACAGCCCCCCGGCACGGAGGAGCTGGCCGCCGCGTGCGAGGCGGCGCCCGGGCGGATCGACGCGGCGCTGGAGGCGTTCGACTTCCGTCGGGCCGGCGCGGCGGTGAGGTCGATCGTGGAGGAGGCGAACCGCGCGGTGGAGGCCACCCGTCCCTGGGAGTCGGCGAAGGCCGAGCGCGGCGGTGACCCGGCGGCGGGCGCACGGCTCGACGCGGTCCTGGCCGCGCTGCACCGCGGGTGCGTGGCCCTGGCGGTGGCGGTCGAGCCGTTCCTGCCGGGGGCGGCGGCCCGGATCGCCGCGCAGGTCACCCCGGTTGACGGGGTGCTGCCCCCGGCCCGCCCGCTGTTCCCGCGGATCGGGGCGGAGGCGAAGGGGTGAGCGCGGGTGCGTGACGACGGCGCGGGACCGTGGCGACGGCGCGGGCCCGTAACCGCGGCGCGGCACCGTCATTGGTCGGCGCGGCACCGCAACCGCGGCGCGGGACCGTACCGTTCGGCCGGTGCGGTCCCGCTCGTCGCGGCCGGCGCTAGAGGCGGGTGACGTCCAACTCGCCGTCCGCGTAGGACTTCCGGATCACCTTCTTGTCGAACTTGCCGACGCTCGTCTTCGGCACGGTCGGCACGATCGCCCAGCGCTCGGGCACCTGCCAGTGGGCGATCCGTTCGGCGAGGAAGTCGCGCAGCTCGGTGTAGTCGACGGTGGCGCCCTCGCGCAGCACGACGGTGGCGAGCGGGCGCTCGCCCCAGCGTTCGTCGGGGACGGCGACCACGGCCGCCTCGGCGATGTCGGGGTGCGCCATGAGGTGGTTCTCCAGGTCGACCGAGGAGATCCACTCGCCGCCGGACTTGATGACGTCCTTCGCGCGGTCGGTGAGGGTGAGGAAGCCGTCGTCGGAGATCACCCCGACGTCGCCGGTGCGCAGCCAGCCGTCCGGGCTGAACTTGTCCTCCGGCCGCAGCGGTTCCTCGCCGACGCCGCCGTAGTACGCGGCGGCGATCCACGGGCCGCGCACCTCCAGCTCGCCCGCGGACTGCCCGTCCCACGGCATCTGCGAGCCGTCCGGGCCGATCAGCCGCGCCTCGACGGAGGCGGGGAAGCGGCCCTGCGTGATGCGGTACTCCCACTCCTCCTCCGGGGTGAGGCCGCCCGGCGGGTGGGCGATGGTGCCCAGCGGGGACGTCTCGGTCATGCCCCACGCCTGGACCAGCCGCACCCCCAGCTGCTCGTCGAACGCCTTCATCAGCGCGGGCGGGCAGGCCGAGCCGCCGATGGTGACCTGCTTGAGCGAACCGACGTCGCGCGGTTTGGCGGTCAGCTCGCCGAGCAGGCCCTGCCAGATGGTCGGGACGGCGGCGGCGTGGGTGGGCCGCTCGCTCTCGATCATCTCGGCGAGCGGGCCGGGCTGGAGGAAGCGGTCCGGCATCAGCAGGTTGATCCCCGACATGAAGGCGGCGTGCGGCAGGCCCCAGGCGTTGACGTGGAACATCGGCACGACCGGCAGCGAGGTGTCGCGGTTGGTCAGGCCCATCGACTCGGCGGAGATGACCTGGAGGGAGTGCAGGTAGACCGAGCGGTGGGAGAAGACCACGCCCTTGGGGTCGCCGGTGGTCCCGGAGGTGTAGCACATGGCTGCGGCCTCGCGTTCGTCCAGCTCCGGCCAGTCGTACCCGGCCGGGCGGCCGGCGAGCAGCTCCTCGTAGTCGTGCACGGCCGGGCGGACGCCGTCCAGCGGCGACCGGTCGCCGGGGCCGACGACGACCAGGTGCTCGACGCTCTCCAGGGCCGGCAGCAGCGGGGCGAGCAGCGGCAGCAGGGTGCCGTTGACGAGGATCACCCGGTCGGCGGCGTGGTTGACGATCCAGCTCAGCTGGCCGGCGGGCAGCCGCAGGTTGAGGGTGTGCAGCACCGCACCCATGGAGGGGATCGCGAGGTACGCCTCCATGTGCTCGGCGTTGTTCCACATGAGGGTCGCGACCCGGTCGCCGCGGCCGACGCCGAGTTCGTCGCGCAGGGCGCCCGCGAGCTGGACGGCACGGGCGCCGGTCTCCCGGAACGTGCGCCGCTGCGGCTGGTCCCCGCCGGTCCAGGTGGTGATCGTGGACCGGCCGTGCACCAGCGTGCCGTGCACGAGGATGCGGGTGACGGTCAGCGGAACGTCCTGCATAGTGCTGAGCACGCGGGCCTCCGGGCGACTACGAGGGGTGTGCCCGCGATTCTGCGTCCATACCGCTAGGTATGTCACTACCCCGCGGGGATTCCGCCGGTCCGTCGCCGGGTGCGGTCAGGCGACGGACAGCTCCAGCTCGGCGTCGTCCCGGAGCTTGCCGAGGGCGCGGGAGACCGCGCTCTTGACGGTGCCGACCGAGACGCCGAGCGCCTCCGCGGTCTGCACCTCGCTCATGTCCTCGTAGTAGCGCAGCACCACCATGGCGCGCTGCCGCGGCGGGAGCCGCGCTATCGCCCGCAGCAGCGCGTCGCGCTGGGCCTGCTGCTCGATGAGGTCGGGCCCGATGGTGGCCGGCTCCGGCAGTTCGTCGGTGCTGAACTCGTCCACCCGGCGCTTGCGCCACTGCGACGTGCGGGTGTTGACGAGGGTACGGCGGACGTAGCCGTCGACCGCGCGGTGGTCGTCGATCCGGTCCCAGGCGAGGTAGGTCTTGGTCAGGGCCGTCTGCAGCAGGTCTTCCGCGTCGGAGGGGTTGGGGGTCAAGGAGCGCGCGGTGCGCAGCAGCGTCGGGCCCTTGCTCCGGACGTAGGCCGTGAACTGCGTCGTATTGGCGCTGGTGCACACTGGCGTGGTCATGGTTCAAAGGTAGGAGCCGGGGCACGGTCGGCGGATCGGCCGCAGGTGCCGACACGGAATCACCCTCAGGTCGTAGGCCGGGGGCTGTCCCCACCCCCCGGGGGTGGAGCCGGGGGTGGCCGTCCCGCAGGGGATCGGCTCGCGGGAGTAGGGGTCGGGCCGGGACGCGGGGCTGGTACGTCGGGCGTGTACGCCCGGCCGGCAGGCGGGTGGCGGTCCGCTACGGCTCAGCCGACGACGGCGACCGGGGCGTCCACCAGGTCGCGGTCGATGCTCAGCTTCTTCCCGCCGTGCGACTCGGAGACGGCGCCGTGGTACTGGTGGATACGCGCGTGCGGGGTCCACGCGTCGGACCCGAGCGACGGCTCGTCGGTGAGCGTCGGGGTCACCCCCCAGCGGGCGTACCAGAGCACCTGCGGCAGGTCGGACACGCCCGCCAGCCGCGACTTCGCCATGTGCTTGATGCCGGAGTCGGCGCTGCTGTAGAACCCGGAGACGTATCCGGCCGCCGCCACGCCCTTGTCCCATGCCTGGATGTACTTCAACGTCGCCGTCGCGCACGAAGCGTCCCCGATGTCGTACGCCTCCATGTCGAGGTAGAGCGCGCTGCCCGGGTCCAGCCCGAGGGCGTCCGCCTGCTGCACCGCGTCGGCGGCCTCGCTCGTGCCCTGGGACGTGGGCTGCTTGGTGTCGATCCGGTAAGGGTTCTTGTTGGAGCCCGTCACGCACGGGCTCTGCGAGCCGACGTAGATCGGCAGCAGGCTCCATCCGGCCTTGGTGGTCTGCCGGACCCAGTCCGGGGTCAGATGGGTCTGCGACTTGCAGGCCCTGGCCCGGCCGCCGAAGTAGATCCCCGCCGCCCGGTAGTCGGAGTGGGCGATCCACGCGTCCATGGTGGCGAGGTCGGGGGCCTGGCAGGTGTCGAACGCCTGCCCGCTGAAGTTGCGCTGGGCGTCGGACGGAATGGCGGCGTCCGCGGGCACTGCCGGGAGCAGCAGCCCGGTCAGCGCGAGGGCACCCGCAAGGAAATAACGGATAAAAGCACTGGTTTCGGTCATTCGTTGAGTCAACGATGATCACGCCGCCGCACCGCGCAGACACGCCGGGAGGCCACGAAAGCCGCCCGCCCGTCCGCCCCTGCCGCCCCTGTACGGGGGTAGAGCGGGCGGCGATGCGGGGCCGTACGGAGTGAGACGGGTCGGCGCGGACCAGCGGGCCCGGGCCCGGCAGCGACCCGACGGTGGCCCGGAGAACCAGCCCCGGCCGATATTTGTCCACAGGCTGTGGACAAGTTGTCGCCCCTCGCACCCCCACGCGAGCACCGCCCCTCCACTCCCTCCGCCCTATCCGCCCCCTCCACTCGACCGCGAGCGCCGCACCGCCCTCGGCCACGCCGCCACGAGCCCTCCCCGCGGCCCCTCCCGGGCCGGCATCCCCCGCAGCGCACCAGCAGGCCACCACGTGGGCGATCCCCCTCTCATCGCCCACCGCCCGACCCGGCACAGCGCCACCTCACCGCCGACCCCGATTCCGCGCCCGCCGTACGTCACCTCACCGCCCCACCCCATCACCTCGCGTCACCTCACATCAGCTCACCCCACTCGCCAACCTCCTCCTCACCCCTCCGCGTCGTGCCCGTCCCGCGCACCGTGACCGCCCATCGCTCCCCACGTCCGCCGCGCCCATGGCCCCACCCCGCCCTCGTCGCCGCCCTCCCCGAGGGTCCGGGACGCGCGACGGCACTCTCGCGCCGCCGCGCGTCCCGTGTGACCAGGCCCCTCCTCAGCGGACGGGTGCGGCAGGCGCGCCCGGTCCGCGGCTCACCACAGCGGCGAGAAGTGGATGCCCACCGTGTTCTGGTCGACGGACGTGAAGGCCGAACCCGCCACGTTGGCCGTGTTGTTCACGTTCGAGGCGCCGGCTCCGGTGGCGGCCTGCTGAGTCGTCGTCACGTTCCCGAAGTTGCCGCCGCCCACGTTGCCACCGGAGTTGCTCACCACCGTCGCGTTCGAGTGGCCACCCGCAATTGAACCGTTGTCGGCCGCGGCGGTGCCGGCGAACAGCACTCCCGCAAGGGGCAGTGCCGCGACGGCGGCCAGGACACGAACGGTACGGATGCTTGCCATGGTGTTCCCTCCCAGGGGACAGACTCTCTGAGGTTCGGGGAGCGGCCGGCCGACCGCTCCGCCGGCTTGTTCGGCGTCGCCATCAGCAGACTTGCCCACCCGATCGCCCGTAATGCCCCACCATGATCCGTTTCCCTCGCACGCGTGACGATCTGTCGATAAACCCGTCTTCCGCCCTTTTCCGCAGCACTTGACGCACTCGGTACGGGCTCGCACCACCCCGCGCCGGGATCAGCCGTCGAGGTGCGGCGTCCCGCCGATCACCACCGGCCGCATCCCCACGCCGTCGCGCACCCACCAGCTCAGCGACGCGTTCGGCACCTGCGCCGGCATCGTCGCGGCCCGCGCCCCACCGATCCCCGCGAGCACGCGGCCGACCGCCGGCACCACCGCGTCGTGCGCCACGAGCAGCACTCGCCGCCCGGCCGCCGCGGGCCCCAACTCCGTCAGGAAGTCCCTGACCCGCAACGCCACATCCGCCAACGACTCGCCGCCCGGCGGCCGGTAGAACCACTCGCCCACCCGCTCGCGCCGATCCGCCTCCGCGGGGGCGTACGCGCGTACCGCCGGCGGCGTCATCAGTTCCAGTACGCCCATCTCCCGGTCCCGCAGCCGCTCGTCCACGAGCGCGGGCCCGTACGACCCCCCCGCCGCGCCCGCGACCGACGCCATCACCTCCCACGTCCGCACCGCCCGCGCGTATGGCGAGCAGATCACCGACTGCGGCCGCTCCCGCGCTCCCAGCCCGGCCAGCCACCGCCCGAGCGCCTCCGCCTGCCGCACCCCGGTCGCCGACAACGGCACCTGCGCGTCGGTGGGCTCCGCCACCCGCAGGTCCGCGTCCCCGGTCTCCACGGCCCGCGCGAACAGCTCGTTCGCCGCGCTCTCCCCGTGCCGCACCACCGTCAGCCGCGCCAACTCGCAGCCGTACGGCATCGATCCGTCCACCACCGGGGCTCCTCCTCCACCGCGGCACCGCGCGTGGCCGCGTGCACCCCCCAACCTAGGCCCTGTCCGGGGGCGATCCACCGCCCGGCAGCGGCCCGCCCGCCCCCTCAACCCTCGTCGAACCAGGGCCGGTCCGCGGCCCAGTGCCGTACCCACCCCGCGAAACCCGCGTCACCGCCGGTGTGTCCGAACTCCGCGCCGAAGGGCACCGCGCCCTCACCGGTGATCAGCCACACGTGTCCCCGCTGCGGCCCCGAGACCACCAGGTGCCAGTACATGCCGCACCCGTCCGTCCCCAGCACGACGGAACCGTCGTCGAACACCCGCTCAAGGACGGGGTCGATCTCCGCCACGGGCCGCGGATCGTCCTCCCACACCCACGCGTCCGTCAGCGGAAACGGCCGCCCCAACTCCCTTTCCCGCCGACCGTTCTGCCCGTTCCGACCGTTCTGCCCGCTCCGCCCGTCGTCGCCGCCCGCACCGCCGAGGCTCACCAGCCCGAACTCCGGTGGCCCGAGCGACGAACCGTCCGCCACCTCGGCGACGAACGTCCGGTACGGCTCCGGCAGCACCACCCCGCACTCCGCCTCGAACGCCCGCACCCCCTCCCACCCGAGCGCCGACGCTCCCCCGTCGTCGACTTCGAACGCCGCCCGAAGCGCGTCCAATTCCTCCCGCGATGCGTTCTCCACGTCCATGACCCCATGCGTAGCACGCACCTACGACAACGCGGCCCGTCCGCGCCGACCCGTCACGCCCGTTGTCGTACCCCTGTGGTGAGGTGGCATCAGACGACAACGGGCGAGGAACGGTGGGGGCGATGGGCGAGCGTACGCAGTGGCGGCCGTTCCTGGAGCAGTGGAGCGCGGAGTGGGTCGCGGCGCACGACCCGGAGCAGCACCTACCGCTCGCGGAGGAGGTCGTCCGAGACACCTGGCTCGGCTTCGCGCCGGCGGGCGAGGCCGAGGTGGCGGCCGCCGAGGCCCGGCTGGGACGCCGGCTGCCGCCCTCGCTGCGGGAGTTCCTGCTCGTCACCAACGGGTGGCGCGACGCCGGCGACTTCATCTACCGGCTGGCGGGCACCGAGGAGCTGGCGTGGCTGCGGGACACCGACGACCGCACCTGGATCGAGGTGTACGAGGACCTCGCGGCCGACAGCGCCGAGGACGACGAGGACGACGAGGACGACGAAGAGGACGAGGAGGAGCCGTTCGAGGTCGCGGAGGCGAAGGTCCTCGCGCGTTCGCTGCGGCTGTCCCTCGACGGCGACGCCGCCGTCATGCTGCTCGACCCGGACGACGTGGACGAGGACGGCGAGTGGGCGGCGTACTGGCTCGCGTCCTGGTCCGGCATGGGTCCTGAGCGGTACGACTCGTTCCACGACCTCATGCGCCAGCAGTGGGTGTCCTTCCACGCCCTGCGCAAGCCGCCCGGCGCCACGCGCGACCACTGGGACGCGCAGGTCGAACAGGCCCGTCGTCAGGCGCTGGCAGGCGAGGTGGACGAGCCGCTCGCCCTGTTCGCCAAGGCGCACGAGTACGGCAGCGAGCGCGCCGATGTGCTGAGCGCGCAGATGACGGCGCTGCTCGGCGACTGGCGCGGCGTCATCGCGAACCTGCTGTGGCACGTCCCCGGCGGCGACGACCTCCTGCTCGGCCCGCTGTTCGCCACGGAGTTGCTGCCGTTGCTGGTCCGGCACGACCAGCTCGCCCACCCGCACGACCTGCGGCCCCTGCCACGCCTCAAGGAGCAGGCGTCAGAACCGGTGCGCGCGCTCATCCGCGACCACGAAGCCCGAGCCGCCGAGCCGGGCTTCCGACTCACCTTCGGCGGGGCCGAGTTCGACGCCGCGGTGCACGCCGTCGCCGACCGCCTCGCCGCACACCCCGCCTTCCGCACCCCCGACGAGCAGCCGGTGGACGGGGGCCCGATCGTCGCCACCCTCTACGCGACGCGCGGCGGCCCGCCCCCCGAACCGGGCCCGCTGTCCAACCCCGCCCTGGTCCGAGCGGCCCGCGAGGCCCTGTGCGAGGAGGCGTGGCCCGAACTCCGGGCGGCACTGGCCCTGTGGCGCCCGCTGAGCGAGGACCACATCGCCCCGATATCCCTGCTCGCCGACCCCGTCCTGGCCCAGCTGATCACCCCGGACCGCGGCCGTGCGATCCTCGCCACCCCCCGCAGCGCGGACCCCGGCGTCACTTCTTGATCAGCTTGCCGTTCGCGTCGAGTCCGTGGTCCTGCCAGTACAGGTCCCACTTGTCGCCGACGCGCTTCGGCACCTGCCCCTTCGGGTAGCGGACGGTGCCCGCCGGCGGCTCCTTGCCCTTGGTGACGCACTGGCCGCCGCCCTCCGGCCCGACCGCCTGGACCGGATACTCGTTCGACGTGCACTCGCGATCCCGCAGGTCCACGCCGCACGCCGTACTCACCGCCACGACCGCGGCGCCCACCAGCACCGCCCCGACCATCGACGCCCGTATCCCGCGCCGCCCCGCTGCCCTGACCGCGCCGCTCCGGCTCCGGCTGTCCTTCGTCGTCATCATCATCCGCTCCCTATGGTCGATGGGAACAGCCTGCCCGGCCGGAGATCATCCCTCATCGGCTCAGCTACTCAACCCCCGATGAGTACCCGCACCCGCCGGCCCGCCCGCCCCCTACCCAGGGTGGACGGGCCTGGCCGGCGGACGGGTGGGCAGAAGGTGAGCGGTCAGGCCGTCACGGTGGCCGGGTCGCTGGTGCTCGCGGCGCCGGTCTCCACGTGTCCGGCGAAGCGCCGCACGTACGCGGCGTCGGCGCCGGAGGTGACCGTGACGTCGTACCAGTGGTTGCCGGCGGCCACGCCCCAGCCCGGGACGCTGTGCGAGCCGCCCGCCGCGACGGTGTACGTGTAGTGGTCGTCGGGCGCGTACGCGTCGGTCGCGGTGAACGTGACCGGGTCGGTGCCGGGGTTGCTGAAGACCAGGGTGACCTGGCCGGCGGAGGCGTCGTTCCGGGCGGTCACCTCGGGGCCGACCGAGCCCGCCGTGCCGGCCATCCGGCGCAGGAAGCCGTTCGGCCCGTGGACCGAGAAGTCGTACGGCGAGGAGGCGCCGGGCATCGCCCAGGTGTCGGTGAGGGTCTTGCCCGCCTCGACCGTGTACGGCCAGGGGCCGTCCGAGCGCACCGCGGAGGTGACGAGGAAGGCCGCACCCGCCGCGCCGAAGTTGCCGAAGGTGAACTGCATCCGCCCGTCGACCGGTTCGGTGTCCGCGGCCAGGTCGTACGGCAGCGCGCGGGCGTTGCGCAGGCCGGCCTCCTGCGCAGGCACCGTACCGGTGGACGGCGGGGTCGGGACGTAGTCGCCGGGGTTGTCGTGGTTCGGCGGGGCGTAGCCGCCGGTGCCGGGGAGCGTGGGCGCGGCGGAGTCGCTGCGGGTGAAGTCGAAGGCGGCGGTGAGGTCGCCGCAGACCGCGCGGCGCCAGGGCGAGACGTTGGGGTTGTGCACGCCGAACCGCTTCTCGATGAACTGCACGATCGAGGTGTGGTCGAAGGTCTGGGAGCAGACCCAACCGCCGGTGCTCCAGGGCGAGAGGACCAGCATCGGTACCCGCGGCCCGAGTCCGTACGGCCCGGCGGCGTACCCGGACACGCCGCCGGTGTACAGGTCCTGGGTGACGTCGGCGGTGGACAGGCCGCGGGCGGCGGAGGCGGGCGGGAAGGGCGGGACCACGTGGTCGAAGAAGCCGTCGTTCTCGTCGTAGGTGAGGAAGACGGCGGTACGGCTCCACACGTCGGGGTCGGCGGTGAGCGCGTCGAGTACCTGGGAGACGTACCAGGCGCCGTAGTTCGCGGGCCAGTTGGGGTGCTCGCAGAACGCCTCGGGGGCGGCGATCCAGGAGACCTGCGGCAGCCGCCCGGCCAGCACGTCCGCCTTGAGCTGGTCGAAGTAGCCGTCCCCGCCGTTGACATCGGTGCCGGTGCGGGCCTTGTCGTAGAGCGGGTCGCCGGCCACGGCGTTGCGGTACTGGTCGAAGTAGAGCAGCGAGTTGTCGCCGTAGTTGCCGATGAAGGCGTCGCTGGTCCAGCCCCAACCGCCGCCGCTGTCCAGGCCGGTGCCGGTGTCCTGGTAGACCTTCCACGACACGCCCGCGTTCTCCAGGATCTCCGGGAAGGTGGTCCAGCCGTAGCCGGCCTCCTCGTTGCCCAGCACCGGGCCGCCGCCGCTGCCGTCGTTGCCCGCGTAACCGGTGTACATGTAGTAGCGGTTGGGGTCCGTGGAGCTGAGCATCGAGCAGTGGTACGCGTCGCAGACGGTGAACGCGTCGGCGAGGGCGTAGTGGAAGGGGATGTCCTCGCGGGTGAGGTACGCCATCGTGGTGGTGCCCTTGGCGGGAATCCAGTCGTCGTAGTTGCCGCCGTTCCACGCCTGGTGGGTGCCGTACCAGCTGTGGTCGAGGTCTTGGATGAACTGCAGGCCCAGGTTGTCGGCGTCCGGCCGGAAGGGCAGCGTCTCGTGCCCGGAGGAGTCCGCCTGGTGGAAGACGCTGCTGCCGCTCGGCAGGGTGGCCGGGCGCGGGTCGCCGAAGCCGCGGACGCCCCGCAGGGTGCCGAAGTAGTGGTCGAACGAACGGTTCTCCTGCATGAGGACGACGACGTGCTCGACGTCCTGCAACGTCCCGGTTCCGGCGGCGGCCTGGATCGCGGCGGCCTTGGCGATGCCGCCGCCGAGCACGGACGCGGCAGCGGTGCCGCCGGCGAGTTGGAGGAACCTTCGACGGTTGATGTTGGGCACGAATGCTCTCCTGACGGTCCGGTGGGGGCGGCTCAGGCGGAGATGCCTGCGCGATCGTGCGCGCTGAGGAGGTTTTCGCGACATACCCGATCAGGGATGCCGCGCACATGATGGTGACGGCCCGCGCAGGGTGTCAATGCCGCGTGAACAAGCCACCGTCGCCCAGGCCATCCCCTCCGGGTACCCCGGGTCGTCAGCCCGGCCCGCTCCCGAGCCGCCCGGCCGCCTGCTCCCGCGCCGCCCAGCCGTCGCCCAGGACTCAACCGGCCTGGCCGGAGGGGGACGCGCCGGCGGCGGAAGTGCCGGCAGCGGGAGCAGCGGCGGCGGCACGTACGAGCCCGGTCCGCGCGCGGGCCGCCGCCTTCGCCCCGCCCGCCACGGCCGCCTGCTCCGTCGAGAACTCTCCGTAGATGACGACGACGCTGCCCATGCGGGCGTAGACCGTGTACGTCCGCGTACCGTCGTCCGGCCTGGCCGACGGGGTGTCGCTCCCGCCGTCCCACGTCGTGGTCTCCTCGACGAACGCCTCGTCCCCCAACTCCGCCGCGGTCAGGCGGAATCGCAGCGTCTGGGGAGCCATCGGCCTGAACCCCGGCGCGGATACCGTGGTTTGCGGGCAGGTCGCCGCCAGGGACCGTTTCAGCGCCATGTAGTGCGCCGCCTGATCGCGCCGCATGGAGACGAGTTGCTCAACAGGGCTGGATGTCGGCGCCGTTGCTCCCCCGGCTGTTCCCCCGGGGGCTCCTCCGGGGGCTCCTCCAGGTGTTCCTCCAGCGGTGCGCGGCGGCGCGAACTGGACGGCACGGGGGGCCTGCATGCGGTACAGCTCGGTCACCGTGTCCTTGGCCCCGGCCGGGCAGTCCGCCCCCGCGGGCCTTCCGGCAGACCGGCACCCGTTCGAAGCCCGTCAGGCCTATAGGTCGGCTCCGCCGGGTCAGTGCCTCGGAGTCAGCGCCCCCGGGTCAGCGCCCCCGGGCCGTCTCCGGGTCAACGCCTCCGCACCACCCGTACGACGTGGACCAGCGTCATGCAGAACAAGACGAAGCAGGCCGTCGACAGCACGGCGATCACGTTCTGGGTGTCACCCGTGTCCGTTTCCGCCGCGCCCCAGGCGAGCAGGCCGGTCAGGACGAAGAACGTGGCCGCCCAGCCGACCGGCCATCGCAGCCGCGGAGTGCGCGCCGACCCGCCACCCGCCGGCCCCCTGCCGGCCCCGACCCGTACCGCTCCGTGAGCGTGAGTGCTCGGTGAGTTCATGACGAACCTCCAGGCATCGCCGGCGGCGCTCGGGCCGACCGCACAAGGCGCGGGATCGGCGCGGTGGGCGTCGCACGCCAGGTACGCGGACACGAGGGGCTTCGAGGGCTCCGGGAGTACGCGGCCACGCCGTCCGAGACCATGCCCGCGCGGCGTGACCCGGCGCCCCTCACCGATGGGCGACCCGCACCCTCATCGGCCCGCAGCCGTCCCTGTTCGTATCCCTACCCCGCCATTCTCCCGCGCGGGCTGAGCATGCGCACGTCCGACCGGCGCGGTGCCCCCGCGGAGGGACGACGGGCAGACGCGAGCGATCCCGTGCTCTCACGGTTCGACTTCTCACGGGTCGACGCGGGGCTCCCGCCCTGAGGCGGGCGGGAGCGCGGGATCGGAGCGGCGTCAGTCGGCGCGGGCCGCCGGCTCCAGGACGAAAACGGGGATCACCCGGTCCGTCTTCGTCTGGTACTCGGCGTACGCCGGCCAGACCTCGACCGCGCGGGGCCACCACAGCTCCCGCTCCTCGCCGGTGGCCTCGCGGGCCGTCATGTCCTGGCGCACGGCGCCGTCCTGCAACTCGACCAGCGGGTGCGCGACCAGGTTGTGGTACCAGGCGGGATGGCTCGGCGCGCCACCCTGGGAGGCCACCACGGCGTACGTCCCCTGGTGCTCCACCCGCATGAGCGCGTTCTTGCGGACCTTGCCGCTCTTGGCCCCGAGGCTGGTGAGGACGATCACCGGCACCCCCTCCAGGGTCGTGCCCTCCGTGCCCCCGGAACTCTCGTACAGGGCGACCTGATCCCGCACGAACGCGTCCGGGCTCGGCTGGTACTCACCGCTGAGAGGCATGCTGTCCTCTTTCCACTCGTGCAGGCGGCCCACCACGGCCGAGCTCACGTCAGCCGCCGACCGGCCCTCGGACTGATCTGCCACGCCCATGATCCTCCAGCCCGCGGCCGGGCTCGTCCTGGACCCGGTAGCCCAGCGCGCCGGCCCGCGGGGTGAGGGCCTCGAAGTTCGCCGTGGCAGAAAGCGCGGTGACCGTCTGGCGGGTCAGTGGGTCGCCCGCGAGCACCGCGCGCACGGCGTCCAGGTCGACCGGCCTCCCGTGGTAGTCCTGCGCATAGCCCACGTACGCCTCTGGGCTGCCTTCGGTGAGCAGGCCGAACAGCCAGCCCGCCCCGTCCGACTCGTCGTCCGCGAACTCGACCGGCCCGCACTCCCAGGCAGGCGCACCCGCCTCACGCCACACGCAGACCGTCGCGTCGAAGAAGCCGTCGAACTGGAACTCCGGAGTCGTCGCGTAGTGCGCGAGCGAGGCCGGCAAGCCGTCGAGGAGACCGGGCCAGTGCGCGCGAGGCTCTTCCCGCCACGGCGTCACGTCGCACTCGTGGTCGAACCCGTAGAGGAACACTCCGGCCGGGTCGAACACGATCGCGTACTGGTCACCCGCGCCGTTGTCCATGGAGGCCAGATCCACACCCGCCCGCCAGCCGGTCGCGAACGAGTGGGTGGGAGCGTCCGCGTCGAGGATGGCGTCAAGCATCGCGAACGCCCGGCAGCGAGCAGCCAGAACGACCGGGTCAGGAAGCTTGGTCAAGAGTTCGCGAACGGTCATGACGCCCATTGAACAACCGCCCACCGACACCCGGGTCCCAGTCCGCCCCCGGCCCCACCCGCACCGTCCCCCACCGGCCCGCCGGGCTGTTCCGGTGGGCCCCCGGACAGGTCGGAGGGGGCGCCCCAGAACCTGGGGCGCCCCTTCTGAACTGCTGAAACCACTACCTCTGCGGAGGCTGTGGGATTTGAACCCACGGTGACATCGCTGCCACGACGGTTTTCAAGGGGACTTCGCCTCAAGAGGGTTAGGGTTCCTGACGTGCAACGTAGACATGAGAAAGGGCAGTTGCACCCGGCCCGTGCATGGCCCGAGGGCAGAGCACTTCGAACAACAAGGCCCGCCCTCACCGCAGCACGCGAAGACCGGACCACCCCCCGCACCGCACCTGAACCCTCATCCGGACCCGAGGCACCGGTCACCGCCGCCCAGACGCCAGGGCCGGAACTTCCTCTTCCCGGCACTGAGTAACAACTTTCTCTATGAGTTCAAGGCACCCGCCGCGCACGCGCGGCAGGTGCGGCCCGGCGGCTCGGGGTAGATGAGTACGAACCGCGCCGGCCCACAGCCAGGGCGAAGACGATGCCTCCGGCGGGGGGCGCTCCGGCTCCGGGATGGCTCAGTCCCGATGGCGACCGTGGTTTCGTCGTGGGGAGGTGCGGGAGCTCGCATCCCACCTGCCATCGACCGGGGCAAACCGAGGAGTCGCGGCCCAGGGGGTCAAGGTCGTTCGTACAGTGGCGCGCTCCACCTTGACGCCCTGAACCACGCCCGCACGCCAGGAGTGCGGGCCGACGGCAGACGGGATGGCAGCTAGGACGAGCTGTGGTTGCTGTCAGCCGTAACAGGCTCAGGGGGCATCACAGGTGCTTCAGCGCCCCATACACCATGATCGCCATCCCACCGAAAGAGCAGAGCATGAACCATCCGCCGACCACCTTGGGAAGCACCAAGTTGAAGAACTCATGACCGGGGTGTTGCCGGACACGGATCCGCTCGGTGAAGACGCACCAGCCCAGCGTCCACATCGCAGCGACAATGGGTATCGCTATGAGGTAAGCCACGCATCCCCCCAGTGCACTCGCCCTGGCCCAGCAGAGCAGTGTAGGAGAATCACATCGAGCTGTGCGGTGTGCCCACGCGTAATCCGTGCCACTACCGCGCCAGATCGGGCGGGGAGCCACGGGAAACAGGGGCGAACGACGGGGCGCCGGCCCGGTCTCAGCCCAACCAGCCCAAGCGCGGGTCACGGGCCCGATCCGCCACCCGCTCTCCTAAAGCGGTGACTTCCTGGCAACCAGCGGCATTTGAGTCCTGCGGTACAGAAGCCAGGTACCGCAACCTCAACAACTGTTCCTGTCCGCAGCCGTCCCTTGGATGCCTCAAAACGACCGGAATAACCGTCGCTGATCGTTATAGCTAGTGCTGCGACCGGGAAGGTTCACCGGTTCATGGGTGGCCTGTGTGGCTGCTGATGCGATTGGGTGGGGATGAACGGCCCGATTCAGCGTCAGGAGGGTTGGCGGCACCCCTCCTGCGAGCCACAGGTTGACCAGGGCAAGCCTCCCAGGCGACGTGGCCTCGTCCGCGCCTCCCACGCCCCGATGCGCGCCAACTCCCGAAGCAGCAGGCGTACACCCTGCACGCCCAACCGCGTTCGCACAAAAGCCGCTGCACGAACCAATGCGCAAATCCCGTCGGCAGGCCGCGTGATTAACTCAGCGAGGGACGCCCACCAGACCCAGCCCGCCAAGACGGCCATCGATCAAGCAGAAATGACCGAAATGACCGAACCTGCAGAAGTAAGTAAAAACACGCCTCCCACTCCATAAAACTGCAGGCCACAGAGTGTGGTCCCCGCGCATGCGGGGCTGTTCCCCGGCCGTTCGTCGCGCTCTCCCAGGCGCCCCAGTGGTCCCCGCGCATGCGGGGCTGTTCCCTGGCCGCCGACTTCAGGCCGCTCTCCAGCGGTGTGGTCCCCGCGCATGCGGGGCTGTTCCCGTCCGCCGGGCGCTGGGCCTGACGGGGTACGCGTGGTCCCCGCGCATGCGGGGCTGTTCCCTTGACCTTGTCGCTGGCGGTCGTCCACAGGCGGTGGTCCCCGCGCATGCGGGGCTGTTCCCGCGGCGTCGGCGTCCTGGCATCGCATCAGCGTATGGTCCCCGCGCATGCGGGGCTGTTCCCCTGCTGCACATCGGCTCCCTCACCGAGCAGGAGTGGTCCCCGCGCATGCGGGGCTGTTCCCCGGAAGTGCCCGCCGATCCGTGAGATCGCCAAGTGGTCCCCGCGCATGCGGGGCTGTTCCCCCGGCTACCGCGTTCAGCAACAGCGGCGCGACCGTGGTCCCCGCGCATGCGGGGCTGTTCCCGCCTTGACGAGCGTCGCGGGGATCTGGAACCCGTGGTCCCCGCGCATGCGGGGCTGTTCCCCAGCGGTTGGTGTGCCAGCCCGTCACCAGGTCGTGGTCCCCGCGCATGCGGGGCTGTTCCCCCATAGCTACTGTCCGTCACGGCCATACCCCGGGTAGATCCCATCTCCAGCAAACGCTCATAAGAGATCAACATCGGGCAGATTACGACTTGCCGCCCTTGGTGGCGGCGCCATGCTGTGCACTACTGCCGTGAACAGCACTGGCCCGACCTTCGATGAGGCGTTCGATGGCTTCTCGGTCGCGGCGCGGGCGGCGTGGGGGAAGCACGATCGCCCCACCGACGGATGGCTGCCGTTGTGGCGGCATATGGCCGACAGCGGGGCCGTGGCGGGGCGGTTGTGGGACGCGTGGTTGCCGCGGAACGTCAAGGTGCTGGTCAGCGAGGCGTTGCCCGGGGGGATCGAGGACGGGCGGCGGCTCGCCGTGTGGCTCGCCGCAAGCCACGACGTCGGGAAGGCGACACCCGCGTTCGCATGTCAGGTGGAGTCCCTGGCGAACGCGATGCGGGATGCCGGACTGGCAATGCCGGACCGGAAACAGTTCGGAGAGGACCGGAAGTTGGGGCCGCACGGGCTCGCCGGTCAACTGATCACGCAGGAGTGGCTCGCCGAGGAGCATGGCTGGACCGACCGGATCAGCGGTCAGTTCGCGATCGTGGTGGGGGGCCACCATGGGGTGCACCCGGGGCATCAGCGAATTCACGACTTGGCGCTGCACCCGGAATTACTCAGAACGAGAGGTGCGAGCGAAGCCGCGTGGAAGGCCGTGCAGTTCGAACTGCTGGGCGCGTGTGCGCGGGCTGCGGAAGTGGAGGACCGGCTCGGCGCGTGGAGGACGGTGAAACTGCCGCAGTTGGCGCAGGTGACGCTGACGGCGCTGGTCATCCTGGCCGATTGGATCGCCAGTTCGGCGGAGCTGTTTCCCTATCAGACGGTCGATGAGGGCGGTGACCGGCGCACCACGGAACAGAGGCTGGCAGCAGCCTGGCGCGGACTGGACCTGCCGGCTCCGTGGGAGCCGGCAGAACCAAAAGGCCCCGCCGGGGAGTTGTTCGCCCGCCGTTTCGACCTGCCGGACGGCGCGTCGATCCGCCCCGTACAGGAAGAAGCCGTACGGGTCGCCCGGGAGATGAACCCGGCGGGCCTACTGATCATCGAGGCGCCGATGGGCGAGGGCAAGACGGAGGCGGCCCTGGCCGCGGCCGAGATCCTTGCCGCGCGTACGGGCGCGGGTGGCTGCATGGTGGCGTTGCCGACCCGGGCGACCGGGGACGCGATGTTCGCCCGACTGCTCGACTGGCTGGGCCACTTGCCGGCCGAAGGCCCGCGCTCGGTCTTCCTCGCCCACGCCAAAGCCGCCCTCAACGACACGTGGGCGGGTCTGGCACGCGACGGCAGCCGTACGATCGCGGCCGTCGACCTCGACGGCTCCGACGAGGTGTCGCGGCCGAGTGCGAAGACCCGGCGACGGCCGTCCGGCCTCCAGGCCCACCAGTGGCTGCGCGGGAGGAAGAAGGGACTGCTCGCGTCGTTCGCCGTGGGCACGATCGACCAGGTGCTGTTCGCCGGACTCAAGAGCCGTCACCTCGCCCTGCGGCACCTGGCACTCGCGGGCAAGGTCGTCATCATTGACGAAGTCCACGCGTACGACGCCTACATGAGCACGTACCTGGAGCGGGTCCTGGAGTGGCTGGCCGCCTACCGCGTCCCGGTCGTCCTGCTGTCGGCAACGCTCCCGGCGGGAAGGCGACGCGCGCTCGTCGAGGCGTACGTGGGTGAGGCCGTGCCGACGGCGGAGGCGCCCGCGGACGCGTATCCGCTGCTGACGGCCGTATCGCGGGACGGGAGCGCCATGATCGCGCAGCCGTCCGCGGCATCCGGGCGCGGTACCGACGTCCGGCTGGAGCCGTGGGAAGACGACGTTGCCGCGCTCGGCGATCGCCTGGCAGCCGAACTCGCCGATGGCGGCTGCGCCTTGGTCGTACGGAACACCGTCGACCGGGTGCAGGAGGCGGCCGAGCGACTGAGGGAGCGGTTCGGCGAGGACCACGTCACTGTCGCCCACTCCCGCTTCCTGGCCGCCGACCGGGCGCGTAAGGACTCCGAGTTGCTGGAGCGGTTCGGCCCGAAAGGCAATCGGCCGACCGGAGCGCACATCGTCGTCGCGAGCCAGGTCGTGGAGCAGTCACTCGACATCGACTTCGACCTTCTCGTCACCGACCTCGCCCCGGTGGACTTGATGTTGCAGCGCATGGGCCGCCTGCATCGCCACATACGCGACCGGCCTCCCCGGCTCCGAACGGCCCGATGCCTGGTGACGGGCACGGAGTGGACGATCGACCCGCCGAGCGACCCGCCGATCCCCGCGAAGGGAACCGTCGGCGTCTACGAGGGGAAGCACCTGCTGCTGCGGACGCTCGCGGCCCTCCAACCACACCTGGACGCGGAGCCGTTGCGGCTGCCCGACGACATCAGCCCTCTGGTGCAGGCGGTTTACGGTAACGCCCCTCTCGGCCGGAGCAGTTGGGCAGCGGAGATGGACGAAGCCCGCCGCGCGTACCGCCAACTCCTGGCCACCAAGCGCGAGCGCGCCGAGGTCTTCCGTCTCGGCCCGGTCCGCAAGCCGGGGAGGCCGGTCATCGGCTGGGTGGACGCGGGCGTCGGAGACGCGGACGACAGCGGTACCGGCAGGGCCCAGGTGCGCGACAGCGAGGAGAGCGTCGAGGTCCTGGTGATCCAGCGCCGCAGCGACGGCACCCTGACGACCGTGCCGTGGCTGGACAGGAACCGCGGCGGCCTGGAGCTGCCCGAGCACGCCGTACCGCCGCCGCGGGCCGCAGCAGCGGCGGCCGCCAGCGCCCTCACCCTTCCCTGGCACTTCTCCAAGCCGTGGGTGATCGACCGGACCATCGCGGAACTGGAGAAGTTCCAGGTCGAGGCGTGGCAGGCGAAGGAATGCCCCTGGCTGGCCGGGGAGTTGTTCCTCGTCCTCGACGAGGACTGTCGGACCCGGCTGGCAGGCTACGACCTCACCTACAGCCCGTCCGACGGGCTCCTCGTGACGCCTGCCGGCGCACGTCACTCAAGAGTGGTGGACCGCGTGCCCGACTTCGATCTCGTCGCCCGGCCCTGGCTGCCGGTGCAGCGCCTCGACGGCTCGACGGCCGAGCTGTCCCTGCGGGATGTCTTCGCCCACGCGGGAGAGCTGCGCCGTCTGGTCGGCGACGTGCCCACGCAGGAGTTCGCGCTGCTGCGGCTGCTGGTGGCCGTCCTGCACGACGCGCTCGAAGGGCCCGAGGACATCGAGGAGTGGGGTGAGTTGTGGGAGGCCGGCGAGGATGCCTTCGCCGACGTGCCCGACTACCTCGAACGGCATCGCGACCGTTTCGACCTGCTGCACCCGCACCACCCGTTCCTCCAAGTGGCCTACCTGCACACGGAGAAGGATGAGATGGGCCCGCTCAACCGGATCGTCGCCGATGTGCCGAACGGCGACCCGTTCTTCAGCATGCGGCAACCCGGCCCGGAGCGGCTGGAGTTCGCGGAGGCGGCCCGCTGGCTGGTGCATGCCCACGCCTTCGACGTGTCCGGCATCAAATCCGGCGCGGTCGGCGACCCGAGGGTCAAGGGTGGCAAGGGCTATCCCCAGGGTGTCGGTTGGACCGGCAACCTCGGTGGGATCTTCGCCGAGGGCACCACGCTGCGCGAGACCCTGCTGCTCAACCTCATCGCGGCGGACAACGACTTCGTCCAGGTCAAGAAGAACGACCGTCCCGCGTGGCGCCGCCCGGTCGTCGGCCCGGAACCGTTCGAGCCCGACCCTGACGATCCCCGGCCGTCCGGCCCGCGCGACCTCTACACCTGGCAGAGCCGCCGCATCCGCCTGCACCACTCGGGTGGCGCCGTCACGGGTGTGGTCCTGGCGTACGGCGACACACTGCTCCCGTTCAACAAGCACCTGCGCGAGCCGATGACCGGCTGGCGCGACAGCCCTCAGCAGGCGAAGAAGCAAGGCGTTCCGCAGGCGTACATGCCGCGCACGCACGACCCGAACCGGGCGGCGTGGCGAGGTCTGGCCGCACTGCTGCCCGCGCAGGGGCAGGCACGTGAGAGCGCCGAACAGCGGCAGGAGGCCGCGGCCATCCTGCCGTCCGGCGTGGTCGAGTGGCTGGCCAGGCTCACGAACGGCGGCTACCTCCCGAAGCTCGGCCTGCTCCGCACCCGGATCGTCGGCGCGTCGTACGGCACGCAGCAGTCGGTGATCGACGAGATCGTGGACGACGAGGTCGTGCTGCCCGTGGTCGCCCTGCACACCGCGCAACCCGAGTACGGGCGCACGGCAGTCGACGCGGTGGCCGACGCCGACCAGGCGGTGCGGGCCCTCGGCTACCTGGCGGGCAACCTCGCCCGCGCGGTCGGCGCGGAGCCGGGCCCGCCCGCGGACACCGCCCACGACCTCGGCTACGCGGCTCTGGACGGCCCGTACCGCCAGTGGCTGCGCAAGCTCGGCGAACACTCCGACCCGGCGGTGTACCGAGGCGAGTGGCAGGCCACCGTGTCCCAGATCATCCGCGACCTCGGCCGCGGTCTGCTCGACGCCGCCGGCCCGGCTGCCTCCGAAGGACGCTACGTGGAGCAGCGCGACGGCAGCGGGGCCCGATGGGTCAACGACGCGCAGGCGGATGTGTGGTTCCGCGGACGCCTCAACAAGGTACTGACGCTCCTGCCCCGCGCGTCCGCCGCTGCCGACGGACCGCTTGACCAGGAAAGCCGCCCGTCCGACAAGGCCCCCGACCAGGAACCGACGGAGCAACCGGAATGACGACCACCGCCCCCTACGTCTCGGGCCCCCGTGCGATCGGACCGGTGGGCACCAGCGCCGACCGCTTCATCCGCCGCCTCCAGCGTGGCTACCGCGAGGACCGCCCGTCCGCCGTATCGACCCTCGCCCGGCTGCGTCGGGGGGCCGGACAGCCCGCGAACTCCCTCCCCGACCTGTGGGGCCAGACCGGGACGGAGGACCTCGCCATGGTGCTCGCCGAGATCGCGGACGAATCGCCGGGCGACACCTCCCGCGGTGGCCGGCGCCCGATCGACCAGGCCCGCGCCGAGGAGGCGCTGCACCTGGCCGTGACGATGTGGGCCCTGCACCAGCAGTCCCACCGCGACATGGACACGCACATCTCCGGCTACGGCTTGGGCCGTTCGGTCCGCGCGCTGATGTCCAAGGCGGCGCCGGCCGCCGAAGGCGCCGGAGCCGCGGCCGTGAAGTCCGCGCCCGAACTGGACGAACCGGTGCGCCGACGCTTCGTCCGGGTCGGTACCGCCACGTCACTCGACATCCTCGGCCAGCGGCTGCGCGAGATCGTGCTTCTGCTCCGCAAGGACGGCGTCCCGCTCGACTACGCACTCCTGGCCGAGCAGCTCTACTGGTGGCAACTTCCCTCCGCGCAGGCCGGCATCCGGCGCGAGTGGGGCCGGGACTTCCACCTGGCGGGCGCCGTACGTGCCCATACCGCGACCGACAGCTGACCAGAGGGTCCACCGCTCCGACCCCTACCGCCCCCGCTTCGCGAAGGAACCGATCGCCCGTGACGCGCACCATTCTCGACGTCCATGTGCTCCAGACCGTGCCGCCGAGCAACATCAACCGGGACGACACCGGCTCGCCCAAGTCCGCGGTCTACGGGGGCGTGCGGCGATCCCGCGTGTCCAGCCAGGCGTGGAAGCGGGCGACCCGGCGGAAGTTCGAGGAACTCCTCGACCCGTCCGAGCTCGGCGTCCGCACGAAGAAGGTCGCCGAAGCGCTCGCCGATCGGCTGGCCGCGCTCGACCCGTCGCTGGACCGCACGGCCGCGCTCGAACTCGCCTCCGAGGCACTGCGCACCGCCACGGGCTCCAAGATCGAGCCGCCCAAGCGCAAGGTCAAGGACGGCGAGCCCGACCCCGCGCCGGAATCGTCGTACCTGATGTTCCTCAGCGCCGCCCAACTCGACGGCCTCGCCGCCCTGACGATCAAGGGCAGCGACGGCAACGGAGACGTGAAGGCGCTCAAGGAGTTCTTCAAGGCCAAGGAGAACAAGGCGGCTGCCCGCCAACTCGTCGACACCCGGCACTCCGTGGACATCGCGCTGTTCGGCCGCATGGTCGCCGACGCCACCGATCTCAACGTCGAGGCCGCCACGCAGGTCGCACACGCCATCAGCGTGCACGCCGTCGACAACGAGTCGGACTACTACACCGCCGTCGACGACCGGAACACCGACGCCGAGTCCGGTGCCGGCATGATCGGAGTCGTCGACTTCAACTCCGCGACGCTGTACCGCTACGCGGCCGTCGACGTGAACCGGCTCCAGGCCAACCTCGGCGCCGGGCTCGACGACTCCGAACAGGCCGCCGCCCCGACCCGGCGCGCCGTCGAAGCGTTCCTCGAAGGCTTCATCACCTCCCTGCCCACCGGCAAGGTGAACACCTTCGGCCACCACACCCTCCCGACCGCGGTCATCGTCAAGCTGCGCACCAAGCGTCCGATCAGCTTCGTCGCCGCCTTCGAACGGGCCGTCCGGCAAGGCGACGAGGGCGGTTTCGTCCGCGAGGCATGTGCCCGGCTCGCCCGCTACGTCCCCGACCTGGAGAAGGCGTACGGCGTCGCGGACGCGGACCGCACCTGGGTGGTGCGGGTGGGCGAGGACGCGGAACCGCTGGCCGGCCTCGGCCGGGAGGTCGGCATCGAGGAGTTGGTCTCGACGGTCGGCGCCGCCGTCGTGGAGCAGTTGGGGTCCGCCGAGCGCCCCGTCGAGCCGGTGGGGTCCGGGGCATGAGCGTGCTCCTGCTGCGGCTGTCCGGCCCGCTCCAGGCATGGGGGTCGGCCGCCCGCTTCGTACGCCGCACCACGGAGAACGCCCCGACCAAGAGCGGTGTGCTGGGCATGCTCGCCGCCGCGGAAGGAAGGGCGCGCGAGGCAGACCTCTCCGACCTGGCCGCGCTGCGCTTCGGGGTCAGGATCGACCAACCCGGCACCCGGGTAAGGGACTTCCAGACCGCCCACCACTTCGACACGGACAAGTCCATGCCGCTCTCCGAGCGCTTCTACCTCGCCGACGCGGTCTTCGTCGCCGGAGTCGAAGGGGAGGCCGATGTCGTACGGCGGCTGTACTCGGCCGTGCGGGAGCCGGTCTACCTGCCGTATCTGGGGCGCCGTTCCTGCCCTCCGGCCGCACCGGTCGACCTCGGCGTGCGCGACGACGCCGACCTGGCCACCGCGCTGGAGCAGGCTCCGTGGCAGGCGTCGCCCTGGTACCGGGACCGGCACCGCGAGGGAACCGAACTCACTCTCCTCCTCGACAGCTTGCCCGGCGAGGCACCGGAGCAGACCCTCCGCGACGCACCGCTCAGCTTCGACCCGCGGCACCGCCGCTACGGCCTGCGCGGCATCACCTCCGCGAACGTCCCCCGGCCCGAAGCGCCGCCGACCCGGCCGATGTTCGACCACGACCCGACCTCCGTCCTGGGACCCGTCTGATGTACCTGACCCGCTTCCGCGTCAACACCGCCCGCCGGGAGGGCCGCGAACTCCTGGGTTCCCCGCACCGCATGCACGCGGCCGTGAACATGTCGTTCCCCGATCCCCCCGCGCGCGACGGCTCCGGCCCGCGCGTCCTGTGGCGCGTCGACCGCAACTCCGCCTCCGAGGTGGTGCTGTTCGTCGTCAGCCCCGGCCGCCCGGACATGACACACCTGGTGGATCAGGCGGGTTGGCCCGCGGCCACGGACACACCCGGCTGGCAGACGTACGACTACGGCAGCTTCCTCGATCAGCTCACCAAGGGCAGCACGTGGTCGTTCCGGCTCACCGCCAACCCCGTGCACAGCATCCGCCGTACCGCCGACGAACCCACCAAGCGCACCGCGCACATCACGCCGAAGCACCAGGCCGCCTGGCTGCTGAGCAGGCAGGACTCAGCCGGCTTCGCCATCACCGAGACGCCGCCCGGCAAACGGGTACTGGACCAGGGTGACGAACTCCAGCTCGTCGTCCGGGACAAGAGGGATCTGCGCTTCGCCAAGGCAGCCGAGCGCAGGACCGTGTCACTCACCACGGTCACCTACGACGGGCGGCTCACCGTCACCGAACCCGCCGTCCTGCGACGCACTCTCGTCCAAGGGCTCGGCAAGGCCAAGGCGTACGGCTGCGGCCTCATGACCCTCGCACCGGTGCGGTGATCCGGCCGTGAGCACCGTCGCCCGTCGCGGCGCCGCCGCTCCGCGTGAACTCGCCCGCGTCGGTGACCGGTTGTCGTTCGTCTACCTCGAACGCTGCGTCGTCCACCGCGCCGACAACGCCATCACCGCCACCGATGCCGACGGGGTCACCCACATCCCGTCCGCCACCATCGGCACCCTCCTGCTCGGCCCTGGCACCCGCGTCACCCACCAGGCGATGAGCGTCCTCGGCGAGTGCGGCGCCGGCGTCGCGTGGGTCGGCGAACACGGCGTCCGCTTCTACGCCGGCGGGCGCGCGTTGACCCGCTCCTCCGCGCTCGTCGAGGCGCAAGCCACCGCGTGGGCCAACCGCCGTACCCGGCTGGACGTCGCCCGCGCGATGTACCGCCTGCGCTTCCCCGACGAGGACCCCTCCGGCCGCACCCGGCAGCAACTCCTCGGCATGGAGGGCGACCGCCTCAAAGCCTGCTACCGCGCCGAGTCCGCCCGCACAGGCGTGCCGTGGCGCCGCCGCGAATACCACCGCGACGACTTCACCGCCGGGGACGCCCCCAACCAGGGCATCACCGCTGCCGCCCAGTGCATGTACGGCATCGCGCACGCCGTCGTCACCGCCCTCGGCTGCTCACCTGCCCTCGGCTTCGTCCACTCCGGCCACGAACGGTCCTTCGTGATGGACATCGCCGACCTCTACAAGACGGAAGTAGCCATCCCTGCGGCCTTCGACGCCGCCGTGGAAGGACCCGAGGACGTCGCCGCGCGCACCCGCCGCGCCCTGCGCGACCGCATCAACAAGACCCACCTGCTGGACCGTTGCGTCCGCGACATCAAGGACCTGCTGCGCTACGACGAAGCCGCCGCGACCTCCTCCTCCGACAGCGACCGCGTGACGCTCCAGTCCGACCACGGCGCCGAGGTCGAGTCCGGCCGCAACCACGCCTCCGAGATCATCTGGTGAGGCAGGCTCCGCCATGACCGTGATCGTCCTCACCAACTGCCCTGCCGGCCTGCGCGGTTACCTCACCCGATGGCTCCTGGAGATCTCCCCCGGTGTCTTCCTCGGCAACCCCTCCGCCCGCATCCGCGAAGCCCTCTGGACCGAAGTCCGCGCCTACGCCCACCAAGGCCGCGCCCTCCTCGCCCACCAGACCGACTCCGAACAGGGCTACACCTTCGCCACCCACGACCACGCGTGGCACCCCACCGACCACGACGGCCTCACCCTCATCCACCGCCCCGCCCCGTCTGACGGCCCCGCCTCCCCTTCCCGCCCGACAGCTCCACCGCAAACCGGCTGGAGCAAGGCCGCGAAGCGCAGAAAGTTCGGCAACAGGTGAAGGGTGCCCGCCACCGTGCTGGGGGCTTTACGGATCACTTCTCACGAGGGATGCCCGATATGCCGGAATCTCGGCAAGTGAGTAAAAACCGCAACCTCGGCTCCTAAACTCGCAGGTCGCGAAGTGTGCTCCCCGCGCGAGCGGGGCTGTTCCCGCCTGGCGCGAGCTGGCCACCTGGCTGGACTGGTGCTCCCCGCGCGAGCGGGGCTGTTCCCGAACTGTTGGCGGACTTCATGACAAAGCTCCGGTGCTCCCCGCGCGAGCGGGGCTGTTCCCTTCTGGCGGATCACGACCGGTGACCCGACCGTGTGCTCCCCGCGCGAGCGGGGCTGTTCCCGCAAAAGCCCCCGTGCTCTCCACCAGGGAGAGTGCTCCCCGCGCGAGCGGGGCTGTTCCCGGCACCGCGTCCGGCTACCGGGCTGAGGCGTCGTGCTCCCCGCGCGAGCGGGGC
>NZ_JBFBIV010000055.1:0-58769 GCF_040702025.1 Streptomyces sp. NPDC088194
TCATCCGACAACACCAACTCGGCCTTCGGCCGACCCGTCCGCACCACAGACACAGCCTACCGTTATGAACAGAACTCCCGACTCAGAACACTAGGGCCCGCCCGCCCCGGCGGCCCACCGGCCCCGCAGAACGCCCCCGGCGGGGTGGTCAGCGGGGCCGGTTGCCGTACTCGGACCTGCTCGTCTCGATCTCCTCGTGGTGCTCGACGGCCCAGCTCGCGAGCGCCGCGCGGGCGGGCGGGATGAGGCTCTTGCCCAGGGCGGTGAGACGTCCCCGCTCCGACCGCCGGCCGTCCCGGTGCCCGCCGGGCACCGGGACGGCCAACCACCCGCTCGTCCGCGCGCCTGCCGCTACCGGCCCGCCACGTTCGACTTCTCCGCCGCCTTCGCCGCCTCGGCGCCGAAGTCCCCTTCGGCCAGCCGCTTTTCGAGGCGCTGCCCCTCGATGTCCGAGTCGGGCACCCAGCGGCCGAACCACTTCGGGTGGTACCAGATCCGCCCGCCGATGAGGGCCATCACCGCGGGGACCAGCGTCAGCCGCACCACGAAGGCGTCGAGGAACACGCCGACCGCGAAGCTGAAGCCGATCGCCTGGATGGTCGGATTGCTGGTGAACATGAAGGCCACGAAGATCGAGAACATGATCAGCGCGGCCGCGGTGACCACCCGGGCCGACAGCGCGGTGCCGCGCTGCACGGCCGCGCGGGCGTCGCCGTGCCGGGTGAACTCCTCCTTGATCCGCGAGACGACGAACACCTCGTAGTCGCTGGACAGTCCGAAGATGATCGCGAGCATGATGATCGGCAGGAAGCTGATCGTCTCGCTCGGGGTGATGCCCAGCAGGTGCCGGCCCCAGCCCCACTGGAAGACCGCCACCTGGGCGCCGAGCGCGGCGGCCATCGACAGCAGGAAGCCGACGATCGACTTCAGCGGCACCAGGATGGTCCGGAAGGCGAAGGTCAGCAGGACGAACGCCAGGCCGACGACGGCGATCAGGAAGACCGGCAGCGCGCTGGAGAGCTTCGCGGACACGTCGATGTTGGAGGCCGTGGTGCCGCCGACGAGGATGTGCGCGCCGGTGCCGGACTCGATCGTCGTCCGGTTGTCGCGCAGGGTGTGCACCAGGTCCTGCGTGGCGGAGTCGTTCGGCCCGGACTTCGGGATCACCCGGATCAGCGCCACACCGTTCTGCGCGGCGATCGGGGTGGCCTGGACGACGTCCGCCTGCCGGCCGAGCGCGGCGGAGATCTTCAGCGTGTCCGACGGCGAGGAGACGTCCTGGGCGACGATCAGCAGCGCGCCGTTGAAGCCGGCGCCGAAGCCCTCGGTGGTCAGGTCGTACGCCTTGCGCTGGGTGTTGTCGGTCGGCTGCGAGGCGCCGGACGGCAGACCGAGCCGGATGCTCGTGGCGGGGATCGCCAGCACGCCGAGCAGCACCACGCCGACGACGGTGACCAGCACCCGGTGGCGTACGACGAACCGCGACCAGCCGGCGCCCGCGGTGCTGTTCGGGTCGGCGGCGGTACGGCGGGCCACCCGCTCGGCGTGCGCGCCGAACTTCGGCAGCCGGCTGAAGCGGGCCACCCGGCGCCCGGCGAAGCCGAGCAGCGCGGGCAGCAGGGTGAGCGCGATGAGCAGCGCCACCAGGACCGAGGCCGCCGCGGCCAGGCCCATGACGGTCAGGAACGGGATGCCGACCACGGTCAGCCCGCACAGCGCGATGATCACCGTGAGCGCGGCGAAGACCACCGAGCTGCCCGCGGTGCCCATCGCCAGTGGCACGGACTCCTCCGGCGGCACGCCGCGCAGCAGGTTGGCGCGGTGCCGGGACAGGATGAACAGGCCGTAGTCGATGCCGCAGGACAGGCCGAGCATCAGGGCGACGGTGGTGGAGGCGGAGGCGATGGTGATGACCGAGGCCGCTGCCGTGACGCCCATCAGGGTGGTGATCACCCCGATGATCGCGCTGATGATCGGCATGCCGGCGGCGGCGAACGCGCCGAAGGTGACCATCAGAATCCCGAACGCGATCACCAGGCCGATCAGTTCGGGCGTCTCGGAGACCTCGAAACGCCAGCCCGGGAAGACGCTGCCGTTGTACTCGACCTCCAGGCCGGCGGCGCGCACCGGCTTCATCACGTCCTGCATGGCGTCGAGGTTGGCGTCCTTGACGTCCGGTGGCTTCGCGGTCCACTGGACCTGGCCGAGGGCGATCCGGCCGTCCTTGGAGACCAGGCGCCCGGTGAACGGGTCCACGGACTTCGACACCTGCGGCACGGACGACAGCTTGGTCATCGCCGTACGGATCTCGTCCCGGGCGGCGGGCGTGGTCAGCGTGGCGCCCTTCTTGGCCGCGAAGACGATGGTGCTCTGCCCGCCGCTGAACGCGGGGAGCTTGGCACTCAGCACGTCGGACGCCTTCTGCGCCTCGGTGCCCGGGATCGTGAAGTCGTCGTTGGTCTTGCCGCCGCTCACCTGGGCGATCGTGACGGCGGCGATCGCGGCCACCAGCCACAGCACGAGAACGAGGACCCGTCGCCGGTAGGAGAAGCGGGCGAGGCGGTACAGATAGCTGGACATAAGTGACTTCCCCACGTCTCCCGTACATCCGAACGGCAGGTCGGCGTGGTTGCCGACCTGCTCGACGACGCTAAGCATTCACTAGCCGCTCGTCAAGTGAATGACTGGCCAGCGGCAGGTGATTCACCAGCCGGAGGCCGGTGAAATCGTCATGCCGCGATCAGCCGGACGACGCGGGCGCGCAGGTGGGGCGGCAGGTCCGGCGGCAGGGCGGCACCTCGGTGTGCGATCTGGTGACGGCGGGTCCGGTGGCTTGTATGCTGCGGACTCAAGGGGGACGAAGGAGGAACGCAGCCATGGCGACGTCGGCCAAGGGCCTGACCAGTCGCGCGGCGCAGGCCGAGCAGACACGGCAGCAGATCCTCGACACGGCCCAGCGGCTCTTCTCGGAACTCGGCTACAGCGCCACCTCGCTCCAGATGATCGCCGACGAGCTGGGTCTGACGAAGGCGGCCGTCTACTACCACTTCCGGGCGAAGAACGACATCCTGCACGCGGCCCTGATGCCCGGCATCGAGCGGATGGGCACGCTGCTGGACGAAGCGGCGGCGCTGCGCGGCCGGCGGGCCAGGATCGAGCACGTGGTGCACGGCTTCGTGGACTTCCTCGTCGCCAACCGGCAGAACATGGTGATGGCCTCCACCGACCCCGAGCGGCCCGTGCACCCGGAGAAGACCCAGGTGCTCACGATGCGCGAGCGCGGCCTCCACCTGCTCTTCGGCGAGCAGCCCAGCGGCGCCGAACGGCTCGCCTACAACGCGGTGTTCACCGTGCCGGACTGCCTGGCCGAGCTGATGGACCTCACCGACCGCGAACTGCGCGAGGCCCTCACCTCGACCCTGCTGCGCATCCTGCGGGTGCCGCCCGCCAGGGCCTGAGCCCCCGGCCGCGCGCAGCGGCGTACGGCCGCGGCATCAGTACCGGCACCGGGACCGGCACCGGCACGCACGGAGCCCGCCGCCGTACGGTCACGGCACCCGCACGCGGTCACAGCGGCGACTGGTCCGGGCGGACCCGCTCGCCCCCCTGCCACACCGCCGCGGTGAGCGGGACGCCGGGCCGGTAGGCGAGGTGCACATGGGTGGGGGCGTCCAGCAGGTGGAGGTCGGCCCGGGCGCCGGGGGCGACCGTCCCGACGTCGGTACGGCGCAGAGCGCGCGCGCCGCCGTGGGTGGCCGCGCGGACCGCCTCGTCGGGGGTCATGCCCATGTCGCGGACGGCGACGGCGACACAGAAGGCCATTGAGGACGTGAACGACGATCCGGGGTTGCAGTCGGTGGACAGCGCGACGGTCGCGCCCGCGTCGAGGAGGCGCCGGGCGTCGGGGTAGGCGGCGCGGGTGGAGAACTCGGCGCCGGGCAGCAGCGTGGCGACGGTCCCGCCGCTCGCGAGAGCGTCCACGTCGGTGTCCGTGAGATGGGTGCAGTGGTCGGCCGACGCGGCGCCGAGTTCGACGGCGAGCAGGACCCCCGGGCCGTGGCCGAGCTGGTTGGCGTGCACGCGCGGGGTCAGGCCGCGGGCGAGCCCCGCTTCGAGCACCGCGCGCGCCTGGTCGCCGTCGAAGGCGCCCCGCTCGCAGAACACGTCCACCCAGCGGGCGTGGGGCGCGCACGCGTCGAGCATCGGGCCGGTGACGAGGGCGACGTACCCGGCCGGGTCGTCGGCGTACTCGGGGGCGACGACGTGGGCGCCGAGGTAGGTGGTCTCCGGGGTCTGCTCGGCGGCGATCCGCAGCGCGCGGGCCTCGTCGTGGACGGTGAGGCCGTAGCCGGACTTGACCTCGACCGTGGTGGTGCCCTGCCGCCGGGCCTCGGCGAGGTAGCGGGCGAGGTTGCGGGCGAGCTCGGCGTCGGAGGCGGCCCGGGTGGCCGCCACGGTGGTGCGGATGCCACCCGCGCTGTACGGGCGCCCGGCCATCCGCGCGGCGAACTCCGCGCCGCGCTCGCCCGCGAAGACCAGGTGCGCGTGGGAGTCCACGAACCCGGGCAGCAGTGCGCGGCCGCCGGCGTCGACCCGATTGTCAGTGGTGGGTGCTTTGCTGGAAGCACCGGTCCAGACGACGCGGTCGCCCTCGATGACGACGGCGGCGTCCTGGATCAGGCCGAGAGGGTTGTCCGCGCTGGTGAGGGAGGGGTCGTTGGTGATCAGGCTGCCGATGTCGGTGATGACCGTGCTGACCGTCATGGCCTGCTCCTTCGTGGTGCTCGCGTGGGCGTGGGCGCCCGCGGTGGCGCGGGTGCCCGCCGGGGTTCGGAGCCGTTTCGCGGGGGCACGGGGGTCCTCCGCGGCGCGGCCGCGACCGGCGGGTTCCGGTGTCCCCGCGGGTCGAGGTGGCGGCTCGGCGGGCGACGACCGGACGGGCTTCGCACGCGCGCGCCCCGCCTTCAGCCGCGCACGGCGGCGATCGCGGTGGCCAGCGCGCCCGCCACGTCCGGCACGAGCAGGTGCCGTCCGTCCGCCACGACCTGACGGCCCGCCACCACCGTGTGCCGGACGTCCGCCGCGGTCGCCGCGAATACCGCGGTCTCGGCGGCGAGCCGGGGCGGTGGCCCCGCGGTACGGACCGAGTCCAGCGCGATCGTGGTGAAGTCGGCGAGCGCGCCCCGCTCAAGGCGGCCCGCCTCGGGCCAGCCGAGGCAGGCGTGGCCGTCGGCGGTGGCCGCGCGCAGCAGATCGGCGGCGGACCAGTGGCCGCGGGTCCGGGTGCGCAGCCGCTCGTCCAGCTCCATCGCGCGGGCCTCCTCCAGCAGGTCCACCACGGCGTGGCTGTCGCTGCCCAGGGTCAGCGGACTGCCGGCCCGCTGAAGCGCGGGCGCGGGGCCGATCCCGTCGGCGAGGTCGCGTTCGGTGGTGGGGCACATGCACACCGTGGCGCGGGCCCCGCCGAGCACCGCGATGTCGTCGTCGGTGAGGTGGGTGGCGTGCACCGCGGTGGTGTTCCGCCCCCACAGGCCCGCGTCGGCGAGCAGCCGGGCCGGGGTGCGGCCGTGCACGGCCAGGCACGCCTCGTTCTCGGCGGGCTGCTCGGACAGGTGGACGTGGACCGGCACGTCCCTGGTGCGCTCCGCGAAGGCGGCGTAGCCGTCGCGGTCGGAGAAGGCCCGCACGGAGTGCAGGGCCGCGCCGATCCTGGCGTGCTCGCCGCCCCGGAGCCGCGACCAGCGGTCGTACCACCGGTCGGCCGTGCCGTCGCCGAAGCGCCGCTGTACGCCTTCCAGCGGGAGGTAGCCGTCCGCTGTCAGGCCGCCGCGCAGGTAGGCGGTGTCCAGCAAGGTGATCCGGATGCCCGCGTCGGCGGCGGCCGCGATCAGTGCCTCGCCCATCGCGTTGGGGTCGGCGTACGCGGTGCCGTCCGGCTGGTGGTGGAGGTAGTGGAACTCGCCGACGCAGGTGATGCCCGCGAGCGCCATCTCGGCGTAGACCGCGCGGGCCAGGTCGAAGTAGGAGTCGGGGGTGAGGTGCAGGGCGGTGGCGTACATGGTCTCGCGCCAGGTCCAGAACGAGGTCGGCGGACGCGCAGCGCCGACCGCCGGGTCACTCCGCCCCGGCGGAGGCGTGCCGGGATCGCCGCCGGCCTGGGCGGTGCCGCGCAGCGCGCGGTGGAAGGCGTGGCTGTGCGCGTTGGCCAGCCCCGGCACGGTCAGGCCGCGCAGCACGGTGGCGGCCGGCGGCGGGGTGACGGCGCCGGTGCGCACCTCGGTGATCCGGCCGCCGTCGGCGGTCAGCAGCACGCCCGGCTCGACCAGCGGGTCGAGCCAGGCGTGCTCCAGCCAGTACGTCACCGGCACGCGAGCCCCTCCAGTACGTCGGCGAGCGCGGTGACGCCCGCGGCGCAGTCGTCCTCGGCCGCGAACTCCGCCGGCGAGTGCGAGACGCCGGTGGGGTTGCGTACGAACAGCATGGCGGTCGGCACCGCCGTGGCGAGGATTCCGGCGTCGTGTCCCGCGCCGGTCGGCAGCACCGGGGCCGGCGTCGCGTCCGCGCCGAGCAGCGCGGCGAGCCGGTCGCGCAGGGCGTGCGCGAACTCGACCTCCGGGGTGAAGGACTCGCGGACCACGTCGACGGCGACGCCGTCGCGGGCGCCGCTGTCCCTGGCGGCCCGCTCGATCCCGGCCACGACCGCGGCGAGGGTCTCCTCGTCGGCGGCGCGGGAGTCGAGCCAGCCGCGGACCAGGGAGGCGATGGCGTTGACGCCGCCCGGTTCCACGGCGATCTTGCCGAAGGTGGCGAGCGCGCCGGCCAGCCGGGCCTGCTCGCGGGCGGCGAGCACCGTGCCGGCGTAGGTCAGCATCGGGTCGTGCCGGTCCTCCAGCCGGGTGGTGCCCGCGTGGTTGGCCTCGCCGCGGAAGTCGAAGCGCCAGCGGCCGTGTGGCCAGATCGCGGAGGCCACGCCGACCGGGTGGCCGCCGAGGTCGAGGGCGCGGCCCTGCTCCACGTGCAGTTCGACGAACGCGCCGACGCGGGCGAGGCGTTCGGGGTCGGCGCCGATGGCGTCGGGGTCGTGTCCGGCCCGCTCCATGGCGCGGGCGAGCGTGACACCGTCGGCGTCGCGCAGGTCGCGCGCGTCCTCGGCGGTGAGCCGGCCCGCGGTCAGCCGGGAGCCGACGCAGGCCAGGCCGAAGCGGGCGCCCTCCTCGTCGCCGAAGTTCACCACCGCGAGCGGCCGGCGCGGCGCGGCGCCCCGCGCGCGCAGCTCGTCGATCGCGGCGAACGCGGAGACGACGCCGAGCGGGCCGTCGAAGGCGCCGCCGTCGGGCACGGAGTCCAGGTGCGAGCCGGTGACCACGGCGTCGCCGGCCGCGGGGTCGCCGAGCCAGGCCCACTGGTTGCCGTTGCGGTCGAGTTCGTAGTCCAGGCCGCGGACGCCGGCCTGCTCGCGGAACCAGGCGCGGCAGTCGGTGTCGGCGGGTGTCCAGGCGTAGCGGCGGTAGCCGCCGCTGCCGGCGTCGCGGCCGACCGCGGCCAGCTCCCGCCACATCGTCTGGAACCCGGGGGCCCGCACCGGCGGCTCCGCGGCCGGGTCATGTCGCCGCCCGGGTGCCGCGGCGGGCCGGTGCCGGTCCTCCGGGCGCTGCGGGTCCCGGCCTTCCGCGCCCGGGTGTTCCGCGCCCGGGCTCCGCGCGGCGTCGCTCATGTGGCGTCGCCTTCCCGCATGGGCACCCGCACGCCCCGCTCCTGGGCCACTTCCTCGGCGCGGTCGTATCCGGCGTCCACGTGGCGGATGACGCCCATCCCGGGGTCGTTGGTGAGCACCCGGCGGATCTTCTCCGCGGCGAGCGGCGTGCCGTCGGCGACGGTGACCTGCCCGGCGTGGATGCTGCGGCCGATGCCGACGCCGCCGCCGTGGTGGATGGAGACCCAGGACGCGCCCGAAGCGACGTTGACCATGGCGTTGAGCAGCGGCCAGTCGGCGATGGCGTCGGAGCCGTCGAGCATGCCCTCGGTCTCCCGGTAGGGGGAGGCGACGGAGCCGGCGTCCAAGTGGTCGCGGCCGATGACGACGGGCGCCTTGAGGGTGCCGTCGGCGACCATCTCGTTGAACCGCTCGCCGGCGCGGTCCCGTTCGCCGTAGCCGAGCCAGCAGATGCGGGCGGGCAGGCCCTGGAAGTGGACGCGTTCGCCGGCCAGCTTGATCCAGCGGGCCAGCGACTCGTTCTCGGGGAACAGGTCGAGGATCGCCCGGTCGGTGTGGTGGATGTCGGCGGGGTCGCCGGACAGGGCGGCCCAGCGGAAGGGGCCCTTGCCCTCGCAGAACAGCGGGCGGATGTAGGCGGGCACGAAGCCGGGGAAGGCGAACGCCCGCTCGTATCCGGCGAGTTTGGCCTCGCCGCGGATGGAGTTGCCGTAGTCGAAGACCTCGGCGCCGGCGTCCTGGAAGCCGACCATCGCCTCCACGTGCCGGGCCATGGACTCGCGGGCCCGCTGGGTGAAGTCGGCGGGCTTCTCGGCCGCGTAGTCGGCCATGTCGGCGAAGTCCATGCCGAGCGGGAGGTAGGCGAGCGGGTCGTGCGCGGAGGTCTGGTCGGTGACCACGTCGACAGGGGCGCCCATGGCGAGCAGTTGCGGCACGACCTCGGCGGCGTTGCCCAGGACGCCGATGGACAGCGGGCGGCGGGCGTCGCGGGCCTCGGTGGCCAGGCGCAGCGCGTGGTCGAGGGAGTCGGCGCGCACGTCGAGGTAGCGGTGCTCGATCCGGCGGTCGATGGCGCGCGGGTCGCAGTCGACGCAGATCACCACGCCGCCGTTCATGGTGACCGCGAGCGGCTGGGCGCCGCCCATGCCGCCGAGGCCGGCGGTGAGGGTGATGGTGCCGGCCAGGCTGCCGCCGAACCGCTTGGCGGCGACGGCGGCGAAGGTCTCGTAGGTGCCCTGGAGGATGCCCTGTGTGCCGATGTAGATCCACGAACCCGCGGTCATCTGCCCGTACATGGTCAGGCCGAGGGCTTCGAGGCGGCGGAACTCCTCCCAGTTGGCCCAGTCGCCGACCAGGTTGGAGTTGGCGATCAGCACCCGGGGCGCCCACTCGTGGGTCTGCATGACGCCGACCGGGCGGCCGGACTGGACGAGCATGGTCTCGTCCTGCTTCAGGCCGCGCAGGGTGCGCACCATCGCGTCGAAGGAGTTCCAGTCGCGGGCGGCCTTGCCGGTGCCGCCGTAGACGACGAGCTTGTCGGGGTGCTCGGCGACCTCGGGGTCCAGGTTGTTCTGGAGCATCCGCAGCGCGGCTTCCTGCTGCCAACCCTTGGCGCTCAGTTCCGTGCCGCGCGGTGCGCGTACCGGCCTCGGTCCGGTCATCGGGCAAGCCTCCTCGTGGTGGCGGCGTGGTGGCGGAAGACGGTGCGCGCGCCGCCGGGCGGCGCACCCGTAGCAAGATATTCACATCCTCGTCTGATGAATACCTCTAGTCAACAGGACCCGGGTGGAAGTCCCGCGCGGGAAGGTGGTGGGATGGCGGGCATGACGGATGAGCTGGGGATACGGCGGGGGCACGCGCTGCGGGCCGCGGTGGAGCAGGGGCTGGCCGGGGAGGCCGAACCGGTGGTCGGGTTGCTGGACATCGCGGGCATCGCCGCCTCGGCGACGGCCCTGCATGCCGCGTTCGCCACCCCTGGTGTGACCGTGACCCATACCTTCGCGGTGAAGGCCGCCTCGCTCGTGCCGGTGCTCGGGCTGCTCGCCGAGTGCGGGCTGGGCGCGGAGGTGGCCAGCCCGGGCGAACTCGCGCTGGCCCGCGCGGCCGGCATCCCGGCGGAGCGGACCGTGCTGGACTCCCCCGCCAAGACCCTCGCCGAACTGCGCGAGGCGCTCGAACTCGGTATCGCGGTCAACGCCGACAACCCCGAGGAGCTGGCCCGGATCGACCGGCTGCGCGAGTCGGCGCCCGCCGGCTCGCCCTTCGCCTCGCCCGTCGGCCTCCGGGTCAACCCGCAGGTCGGCGGCGGCAGCATCGGGGCGATGAGCACGGCCACCGCCACCTCCAAGTTCGGCGTGGCGCTGCGCGACCCGGGCGCGCTGGAGTGGGTCCTGGACGCGTACGCGCGGCGGCCGTGGCTCAACCGGCTGCACACCCACACCGGTTCACAGGGCGTGCCGCTGGAACTGATGGTCGCCGGGGTGCGGGCGGCCTACGAGCTGGCCGAGCGGATCAACGCCGCCGCCGGACGGCAGCAGGTCACCGCGCTCGACATCGGCGGCGGCCTGCCGGTGAACTTCGGCTCCGACGCGACGGTGCCGTCCTTCGCCGACTACGCCGACCTGCTGCGCGCCGAGATCCCCGGGCTCTTCGACGGGCGCTACGGCATCGTCACGGAGTTCGGCCGCTCCCTGCTCGCCAAGAACGGCACGGTGCTGGCGCGGGTCGAGTACGCGAAGTCCGCCGGCGGGCGGCCCATCGCCGTCACCCACGCCGGCGCCCAGGTGGCCACCCGTACGGTGTTCGTGCCCGACTCCTGGCCGATCCGCGTGCTCGCGCTGGACGCCGAGGGCGCGGAGAAGACGGGCGAGCCGGTGGTCCAGGACGTGGCCGGGCCTTGCTGCTTCGCCGGCGACCTCGTCGCCAAGGGGCGCGCCCTGCCGCTGCTGGAGGCCGGCGACCATGTGGCGCTGCTCGACACCGGTGCGTACTACTTCTCCAACCACTTCGCCTACAACTCCCTGCCGCGCCCCGCGGTGTACGGGTACTGCGTCCTGCCCGACGGCGCGGTCGCGTTCTCGCCGGTGCGGGCGGCGCAGACCCAGGAGGAGCTTCTCGCGGAGAGCGGCGCCGGATTCCCGTCCCTGCGGCTGCGGTCGTAAGGACGCCGGGGCGGCGCGGCGCCCCCGGGGGTCAGGCGCGGCGCCTGCCGCCCCCGGGAGCCGCGTCGCCGGCGGCGATCCCCGTGAGCTGGTAGAGCGCGGGGTTGCCGTCGGGACGGAACCACAGCAGGGCGTCGTGGGAGCGCTCGATGCGGGCGACCCGGCGGGACCGCAGCCACAGCCCGGCGCCGACGCCCCCGAGGAGCATGCCCGCCGCGCAGGGCAGGACGACGTTCGCGGCGGCGGCGACCACGAACACCAGCAGCAGCCACCAGCGGCGGCGGCGCAGCCACGCCCGGGCGGTGACCCTGCGGTCCTGGAGGAAGACGGACTTCGCCGCACGCGAGGCGGCCTTGGCGCGTTCGGCGTGCCGGCGGCCGCGGACGAGGAAGGCCGTCACCGCGGCGATGACGAACAGCGCGGCACCAGCCAGCACACCGATCCGGCGGCCGGTCGGGCTGAACGTCACGGCGGTGCCCGGCACGGCCGCGATCACGCCCAGCCACCACAGCCAGATCGCCGCCACCCGCACCGCCACCGCCACCCGCGCCAATGTGTAGGCCCCGCGCACCACGTCGCGCTCCCTCCGTCGTCGTCCCGGCCCGCCGTCCCGGTGGTACGGCGGCGCCGGCCAAGCGCTGGGGAGGGAGACTACTTCGCGATTCTCAGATTTTCGTTAAACCAGATGTCATTCCGCTGAGCACAACCTTTTGCCGGGGCCGAGGGTCGCAAGGGGTGTTCCGTACCACCATGCTCCAAGGGACTTGGGGGAAGATCCCGTGATTCCGCTCCTCAAATGGCGCCGTTCGGCCGCCGCGCTGACCGCCCTCGCGGTCGCGCTGCTCGGCGCCGCCGCGGCGCAGGCGCCCGCGCATGCGGCCGAAGGGCCCACCCTGGCATTTCAGATACAGAAGACCAGCGTGGGGGTGCCGCAGCCGGACAACTCGGGGGACCCGCCGCAGATCAGTTGGGCGCTCGCCCCGCCGAAGAGCGGTCCGACCGTCACGAACGTGGTCGTCTCACTGGACCTCTCCGGGATCAGCTCCTTCATCACCGCCGACAACGGGTACCCGGATGACACCGTCACCTGGAAGAGCGCCGAGCTGGGCGTCGGCGGTACGGGCGGGCTGGTCGACCTCCACGCCAAGCCGGGCGCCGCGCTGGGCACCACGGGCACCGCGGTTCTGTCCGGCACCGCGGACAACGCGACGATCACCCCTCTCACCGTGCGGGTCACCGTCGGCGCGGTCGGGCTGGTGGTCAACAAGCCGACCCAGGTCGACCACGCCAAGCCGGGCGACAGCCTTGAAGCGCCCCTCACCATCGCGAACACCGGGCAGCTCCCGGCCGACGGGGCCGACCTGCGGGTGACCACCACCGAGGGGCTCGGCTACGCGCAGCACTTCTCCAACTGCGTCTACAGCAAGCAGACCATCGACAACGGCTATGCGACGCTGAACAACAACGCGGTCTGCCACTTCGCCACCACCATCGAGCCCGGCAAGAAGTACCGGCTCTCCGCCCCGGTGGGCATCGACGTGACCAGCAGCGCGCTGTGGGACCTGGTCCGCTTCACGGTCAGCCCGAAGCCCGGCACGCCGACCGGCAACAACGTCCGCGCGGACGGCCCGGTGCTCTCGCTCGTGCCGGACGGCGCGGCCCCCAGCGGCGGGACGAACACCTCCGACTGGACGATCGACACCGACAACACCGCGGACATCGCGGCCGGCGGCGACACCGTCAGCGGCAAGCCCGGCGACACGGTGCAGGTCATCGCGTCGATGCGGAACAAGGGCCCGGCCACCGTGGACATCGAGACCAGCGACGACCAGCTCGGCGTCATGTTCGACGTCCCCAAGGGCACCACCGTGGTGAAGATCCCCAAGGCCTGCTACACGTGGGGAGAGGGCGGTCCCCACGACCAGAAGCTCGGGGCGCCCAAGTACATCTGCTGGGTCAACCCGCCGCTGCGGGTCGGCGCGACCGTGAAGATGCCGTTCACTCTGCGGATCGACGCCGACGCGCCCGCGCTCGCCACGGGCACGGTCCGGGCCACCACCGTCTACGACAGCAAGCTGCCCTTCGACCCCGACGTGACGAACAACACGGCCGCGGTGACCGTCCACGTCAAGGGCGGAGCGACGACCACCCCGACCTCCTCGGCCGGCACCACCAGCACGGGCGGCACTTCGGGCGGCAACCACCTCTCCACCCAGACCGGCGCCGGGAGCACGGCCGGCGCAAGCTCCGGCACCTCCGGCTCCACCGGCACGCTCGCCTCGACCGGCGGCAACGGCACCCAGTTGCTCACCTGGCTGGGAGCGGCCGCCCTCGCCTTCGGCGCCGCGGCCTTCGCCCTCGCCCACAGCCGCAGGACCCGCCGCACGACCACCGGCTCCTGACCGGGGCGGCCACGCTCCACACACCAGCAGGACCCGGCAGACCAGCGGCACCGGCACCGGCACCGGCACCAGCACCACCCGCGGCCCGCGGGGGCGTTCACTCCATGAACACCCCGCGGGCCGCGGCATGCGCGTCGAACTCCTCCAACCGCGCCTGCGCGTCCGGCAGGTCGTCGCACATCGACTCCAGCAGCACCCGGCCCAGCAGCATCGGCGCGCACGCCGTGTCGAAGGCCAGCCCGGTGCCGACGGCAGCGGGCAGCAGCAGGTCGCTGTGCGCGGCCACCGGTGCGAACGCGCTGTCCGCGACGGTCACCACGGTCAGCCCGGCCGCCCGCGCGTAGCCGAGCGCGTCGGCCACCTCCCGCGGGTGCCGGGGCAGCGCGAAGCACAGCAGGGCGCTCGCGCCCGCCCGGACCGCGGCGTCGATCCGGTCGGCGAGCATGGTGCCGCCCTCGTCCAGCAGCCGCACATCGGGGTGCACCTTCGCCGCGAAGTACGCGAACCCGCGCGCCTGGGCGCCCGCCGCCCGCAGCCCCAGCACCGGCAGCGGCCTGGACCCGGCCAGCACCGCCCCCGCCCTGGCCACCGGCTCCGGGTCGGCCAGCAGCTCGACCAGGTGCCGCAGGTTCTCGATCTCCGCGTGCACCGCCTGCTGGTACTCGTTGTACGAGGTCGTGCCGGCCGGATCGGGCGCCGGCGCCACCTCGCGCAGGTGCTTGCGCAGCGCCGGGTACCCGTCGAAACCCAGGGCGACCGCGAACCGGGTCACCGACGGCTGGCTGACCCCGGCGAGTTCGGCGACCTCCACGCTGGACAGGAAGGCCGCCTCGTCCGCCTGCCGCACCAGGCAGTGCGCGATGCGCCGCTGGGTCGGGGTCAGCCGGTGCGCCTCGAAGAGCTTCAGCAGCCGCGCGGACGCACCGCTCCCCGCGCTTCTGCCCGCGGCGCCACCACCCGTGGCGCTCCCGCTCCCGCTCGCGCCGTTCACGTCACCGGCGTCGCCGCCGTCGCCGACGTCATTGCCCTCGCCCGCGTCGCCCACGCCGTTCACGCCGCCCGCACGGTCCGCCCCGGCACCGCCGCTGGCACCGTCAGCCTTGTCCGCCCCGTCAGCACTGCCCATGCCCGTCCGTCCCTGGTCCGAACCGCCCGGCCGGGGCAGCCCACGGGCCCCGCCGACCGGTCTATTCACAGGACATGACTCTGCATGAACGTATGCAGTCCGGCAAGCGCGGGCGCTCCCGAGCACCGCCAGTACGGATCGGCGGCCTCGGCGTGCACTCCGTAGACCGCGACCACCTCGATGAGCAGCGCCACCGCGTTGGCGACGCATATGCACAGCGCGAGCGTGCCCTGCCAGGACTCGGCACCCCGTGCGCCGGCCCGCGCCGCCGTGCGGAAGAACAGCACGCACAGCACCGACGCCGCCACCCCGCACAGCAGCGCCGCGTAGCCCACCACGAACTGCGTCCAGGGCACGCCCAGTTGGTGACAGAGCGCCTCCTCCCGCCGGCCCTTCCGGTCGTCCAGCCACACGCCGGCCACCAGCAGCGCCACTCCGAGCAGCGCGAGCCCCGGCGCCGCCAGCACCCGCCGCCGCCACCGCGCCGACGGCAACTCCACCTCCGACGGCCGCCACTCCGGCGCCGCGACCCGCTCCGTTCCCCGCTCCCCCGCCATTTCAGCCTCCCCCGGCAACTCCGCACATCGATCCACCCGTTGGCCCGCCGGAGCGCCCGAACGCCCGCCCGCCCCGGGGCCGGCCCCGTACGACAAACCGTCACCCCGCGCAGCGAAGAGCCCGAATCCGCTCACGCTCCGCAATCAATCCGTGACGGTGTCAGCGTAGCCGAAGGGCCGGACAGGTGTTCCCACCTGTCCGGCCCCTGTGGATAACTCCCGCTCGGCGCTGCCTACCGCCGCCCGGTCTCGTCCAGCTCCGGTGCGTCGTACGAGCCCCCGCCGGCGCCCGCGGCGACCACACCGGCGTCGTCCGAGTCGACGGCGCGGTCCGCGTGACCCGGCCACCAAGCGGCGTGCCCGATCAGCGCGGTGAGGCTCGGCGTGAAGAACATCGCCATCACGAAGGCCGCGACCACGATGCCGAAGGCGATCGCGAAGCCCATCTCGGTGAGGAACGAGTTCCCGGACAGCATCAGGGTGGCGAAGGTCGCCGCCAGGATGAACCCGGCCGAGGCGATCGTCGGACCCGCGTGCCGCAGCGCCTCCGCGGCGGCCTCGCGTGGCTCGCGGCCCTCGCGGGCCTCCTCCCTGAGCCGGGCGATCATCAGGATGTTGTAGTCCGTTCCGATCGCCACCACGAACAGATACATGATGATCGGCAGCATGAAGATCAGCCCGCTGCCGCGGCCGAAGATCAGCACGGTGGCACCGAGCGTCGCTCCGAACCCGAGGGCCACCGAGGCGATCAGGTACCAGGGCGCGACGATGCTGCGCAGCAGCAACCCCAGGATCACCATGATCAGGATCGCGGCCACCGGGAAGACCGTGCGGTAGTCGTGGTTCACGGCCGCGTTGATGTCCCGGTAGATCGAGGACGTGCCGCCGACCACCGCCTCGGTTCCCGGCGGAGCGTTGTCCTTGGCGGCCGTGCGGACGTCACCGACCGCCGCGATGGCCTTGTCGCTCGCGCCGGAGTACTTCAGCGTCAGGTTGAACAGGGCCGTGGTGTGGTCCTTGTTCAGCCCGGTGCTCTGGTCGAAGGTCGCGCTGGCGACGCCGTCGGCCTGGCTGAGCTTCTCCTTGTACGCGGTGAAGTCGACACCGTTCAGCGGCTTGCCGTCGGTGCTGGTGAGGAAGACCGAGGTCGGGTCGGCAGCACCGGCGGAGTACGCCTTCTGCATGCTGTCCTGGACGACCATCGACTCCTTGGTCTTGGGGATGGACCCGGAGGCGAGGTCGTAGTCGGCCTTGTAGCCGAGGGTGCCGAGCGCCAGCAGCAGCATCACCAGGCCGGAGACGATGGCGACCAGGCCGGACCGGCGGCCGAGCATCCGGCCGATCGAGGTGAAGCGGGTGCCGGACGGCTCCAGGTGCCACTTCTTGCCCGGCCAGAACAGCGCCTTCGGCGGGATGAGCGAGCAGATCGCCGGGAAGAGCGTGAGACCGGCGATCAGTGTGACCGCGACCAGGATGGCGAGCGCCGGGCCCAACTGGGTGAGGAAGCCCAGGGTGGACAGGGCCAGCGCCAGGAAGGAGATGATCACCGCGCCGGCCGCCGAGGCGATCGCCTCACCGACCCTGGTGACGCTGTTGATCATCGCTTCCTTGGGTTCGTCACCCGCCCGCAGCCGTTCTCGGTAGCGGAACATGAGGAACAGGAAGTAGTCCGTGCCGACCCCGAGCACCACCACGATCAGCAGCGCGGAGATCGAGCTGTTGGCCTGCAGGCCGAAGAGCTTGGTGGCGTAGGCGATCAGGCCGTTGGACGTGGTGAACACCAGGCCCATCAGGATCACCAGCGGCATGATCGCGATCAGCGGGGACCGGAAGATGATCAGCAGCGTGATGATGATGATGAGCAGCGAGCCGATCAGCGCGACGGCGTCGGAGGTGTTGCCCGCGTCCTGCTGGTCGAGGTTCTGCGCGGCCTGACCGCCGACCTGGACCTTCAGATGGGTGCCCTTGGCAAGGTCCTTGGAGTCCGTGCGCAGCGCCTTCGCCGCGTCGGCCTGCTTCGGCTGCCCCTGGGTCTTCTTGTCCATCTGGACATAGGCCGTGTCGTACTTGCCGTCCTTGGACTCCGTGCCCGCGACGACCTTCTGCACCTGGTCGATGTGCTTGCCGTCCAGGGCAGTGGTGATCTTGGTGATGTCGGCCTTGTCGGCCGCGGTCAGCGGCGCGTTGTCGCTCCGCTGGTAGAGGACGATCGCCGACGGGGTGAAGGCCGCGGGGAACGCCTTCTCCTGGAGGTCCATCGCCTTGATCGACTGGTAACTACTGGGCAGGAAGCTGCTCTCGTCGCTGTTGGACGGCAGGCTCGGCGCAGTAGCGACGATCGCGACGGCGGCGACGAGCCACGCGACGATCGTCCATACGGGATGGCGGACGACTGCGCGTCCGATGCGGTGGAACATGCGGTGCTGCCTCCATGGCAGGACGTATCACCGCCACCCTTTGGAGCGGTTCCCGGGCATCGGCGACCCGAACGGCGCGCGCGCCGGCCGGAGATTTTCATATGGGTGGGTTGTGACCCAGATCTTACTTGCCGCCCGGCAAGGGGCAAACCACCACCCCCGGGCAACTCCTGCGCGTCGCAGCCGCGCGAGCAGAAGGACCCGGTATGACTACCCCGATCACAGCGGCGGGAGCAACCGCTTTTGCGGCTTTCCCATCGCGTTACGCGGCAGTTCACCGAGGAAACGGACCTGCCGCGGCCGCTTGTGCACCGAAAGGCGGGTGGCGACGAAGTCGGTGAGCTCGCTCGCGCTCACCCCGTCGGCGACCACGTAGGCGACGATCTCCTGCCCCAGGTCGGCGTGGGGCGCGCCGACCACCGCCGCCTCGCGCACCGCGGGGTGGGCGAGCAGCGCGTTCTCCACCTCGCCCGCGCCGATCCGGTAACCGCCGGACTTGATCAGGTCGGTGGACGCGCGGCCGACGATCCGGTGCGTGCCGTCCGGGTCGATCGCCGCGATGTCGCCGGTCCGGAACCAGCCGTCGTCGGTGTACGCCGCCGCGGTCGCCTCCGGGCGGCCGAGGTAGCCGTCGAAGAGGGTGGGGCCGGTGAGCTGGAGTTCGCCGATGCCGTCGGCGGACTCGGCGATCCTGGTGGCGATCCCGGGCAGCGGGACGCCGACGGCACCCGGGGCGCGCGGCCCGTCCGCCCGGGCGGAGACGGTGATCAGCGTCTCCGTCATGCCGTAGCGCTCGACCGGCTCGTGCCCGGTCAACTCGGCCAGCGAGGCGAAGACCGGAGAGGGCAGCGGCGCGCTCCCCGACACCAGCAGCCGCGCCCCGGACAGCGCGCGGGCCGCGGCCTCCTCGCGCGCCACCCGGTGCCAGACGGTGGGCACGCCGAAGTAGAGGCTGCCGCCGGCCGCCGCGTACGCCGCCGGGGTGGGGCGGCCGGTGTGCACCAGACGGCTGCCGACCCGCAGCGCGCCGAGCACGCCGAGCACCAGGCCGTGCACGTGGAACAGCGGCAGCCCGTGCACCAGGGTGTCGTCCGCCGTCCACTCCCACGCCCGCGCCAACGCGTCCAGGTCCTCGGCGATCGCGGCCCGGGAGAGCATGACGCCCTTGGGCGGGCCGGTCGTCCCCGAGGTGTAGAGCACCAGCGCCGGCCGCCCGCCGCCCGTATCCGGCTCCCCCGCGTCATCGACCGCCGCGCTGAAGTCGGCGCGCTCCGCGAAGTCCACGGGGAGCAGTTCCGCGCCGGAGTCCCGCAGGACGTGCGCCCGTTCGTCCGGTCCCGCGTCCGGGGCGACCGGCACCACCGGCACCCCGGCGAGCAGCCCGCCCACCACGGCCGCCACCGTCTCCAGCGTCGCGCCGGCCTCCACCGCGAACGCCTCCCGCCCCGACACCCGCCGGGCGACCGCCCCCGCGGCGCCCAGCAGCTCCTCGTAACTGCACGCCCTGCCGTCGACCCGCAGTGCGTCCGGACGGTCCGACCCTCCGTGCAAGGCGGTGAGCAGCGGCACCGATGCCATGGGAATCCTCCTACTGGGCAGCCCGCCCCCAGGAAAACCGGGGGTTAGCCCCAGTGTCGCCCAAGCGCCGCGCCTCCTACGGTTGCCCTATGGACGCCCGCGACCCGGAACTGAAGAAGGAACTCGCCGCCACCTTGCAGGCGCGCAAGACACTCGGCGAGGAATACGAGTCGGAACTGGTCGACTCGTTCATGGAGAAGGTGGCCGAGCGCGTGGACAGCCGCGTCGAGCAGCGGGTGCGCCGCGAGCTGGCCCAGCAGCAGACGTCGTCGGCGCGCGCCGACCGCCGCCCGATCGGGCCGCCCCAGAGCAACCCCCGCTTCGCCCGTTACGGCTTCGCGGGGTTCACGATGATCGCCGCGATCCCGCTCTCCGCGATCGGCGTGGCCAACGCGGGCACCACCGGGCTCCTGATCAGCTGGGCCGGCATCGTCGCGGTCAACCTCGCCCAGGGCGTGGGCAACTTCTTCTCCAAGGACCGCCACCCCGACCGCGACGACTGGTCCTGAGCACATACGGCTCCGCGGCGGACGACCTCGCTGAGAGGGCACCCCTTCGCCCGGGTCGCGAGCGAGCGAGCGGGAAAAGCGGCGAGCGAGCCCAAAAAAAGGGGGCGAGGACCGCCGCACCCCCGGGGCATTGCTGCCCGGGGGGCGGGACGACGGCGGTCCTCGCCGGGACGCGTGCCGGGTCAGGGCCGGGCCTGCGCGTCCAGGGTCACCATGGAGTCCGGGAGCCGCTCCGGAAGCCTTGGCGCCACTTGGGTGCCGATGCGGCCGGGCGAACCGGCCGCGCTTTCGACATCACCCAATCTGCCGGACCCGTGTTAAGCGCGTGCTGCGTGGACGTGTCGCGGGCGTACCAGTTCGCGGAATGCGCGGCCGGAGCGGCGCGCACCGGCCATCCGGTGCGCGGTACCCCTCAGGAACCGCCGTGACCGGCGAGGAAGGCCAGCAGGTCCTGCCGGCTCACGACGTTCGTCGGCTTCCCCTCCACCAGCACGATCGCCGCGTCCGCGTTCTCCAGCACCGTCATCAGGTCGCCGACCCGCTCCCCGGAGCCGACCTGCGGCAGCGGCGGGCACAGGTGCTTGTCGAGCGGGTCGTCCAGGGCGGCGCGCTTGGTGAACAGCGCGTGCAGCAGTTCGCGCTCGACCACCGAGCCGATCACCTCGGCCGCCATGACGTCGGGGTGCCCGGCACCGGGCTTGACCACGGGCATCTGCGAGACGCCGTACTCGCGCAGCACCTCGATCGCCTGCCCGACCGTCTCGTCCGGGTGCATGTGCACGAGGTTGGGCAGCCCGCCGTCCTTGTGCGCGAGCACGTCGACGACCCGCGGCTCGCCCTCGTTCTCGTCGAGGAAGCCGTGCGAGCTCATCCACTCGTCGCTGAAGATCTTCGAGAGGTAGCCGCGGCCGCTGTCGGGCAGCAGCACCACGACCACGTCGTCCGGGCCGAGCCGGGCCGCGACCTCCAGCGCCGCGACGACCGCCATGCCGCAGGAGCCGCCGACCAGCAGGCCCTCCTCGCGGGCGAGCCGGCGGGTCATCTGGAAGGAGTCCTTGTCGGAGACGGCCACGATGTCGTCGGCCACCTCGCGGTCGTAGGCGGTCGGCCAGAAGTCCTCGCCGACGCCCTCGACCAGGTACGGGCGCCCGGAGCCGCCGCTGTAGACGGACCCTTCCGGATCGGCGCCGATCACCTTCACCCGGCCGTCGCTGGCGTCCTTGAGGTAGCGGCCGGTGCCGGAGATGGTGCCGCCGGTGCCGACGCCGGCCACGAAGTGGGTGATCTTGCCCTCGGTCTGCTTCCACAGCTCGGGACCGGTGGAGTGGTAGTGCGACAGCGGGTTGTTCGGGTTGCTGTACTGGTCCGGCTTCCAGGCGTTCGGCGTCTCGCGCACCAGCCGGTCGGACACGTTGTAGTACGAGTCGGGGTGGCTGGGGTCGACGGCGGTCGGGCAGACCACGACCTCGGCACCGTAGGCCCGCATGACGTTGATCTTGTCCGCCGAGACCTTGTCCGGGCAGACGAAGACGCAGTGGTAGCCCTTGCGCTGCGCGACCATCGCCAGGCCGACTCCGGTGTTGCCGGAGGTCGGCTCCACGATGGTGCCGCCCGGACGCAGTTCACCGCTCTCCTCCGCGGCTTCGATCATCCGCAGTGCGATGCGGTCCTTGACCGAGCCTCCGGGGTTGAAGTACTCGACCTTCGCGAGGACGGTCGCCTTGATCCCCGCGGTCACGCTGTTGAGCCTCACCAGCGGGGTGTTGCCGACGAGGCTGATCATCGAGTCGTGAAACTGCACCGTGTGTCTCCGGGTTCTCCGAGATGGTGGCACCAGGTTAGAGCCTGGTGGAAACGCGGACGCTGCGGTCGGCGTTGAGGTGGGTAGGGGTGTCACGTCGACGTGGGAAAGGGATGTCACGCGTGGCGTGCGTCGCGGCGGGTCGGTGCCCGGTCTTCGGCGTGTGGCGGGGGAACGTGTGTGCGCGGTGGCGCATGGTGGTGTCCGGACAGTCCAGGGAGGTGGCCGACTCGATGATGTCCAGGGCGAGGGTGGCACGGCGGATCGCGACCGCGGCGGCGTTCGGCGGTGGCGGGATCAGCCTGCTGAGCGGGGCCGCGGTGGGGCTGCTGCTGACGGAGGCACGGCTGGCCAAGCGGATGGTCGGCGGGTCGGACGACATCCCGCCGCGGGCCGACGGCCGGTACGGGTCGGCGTTCGCCCACCGTACGGACGAGGCTCCGCTCCGGTTGGGCTTTCTGGGTGATTCCACCGCTGCGGGACAAGGGGTGCGGCGGGCCCGGGAGACCCCGGGGGCGCTGCTCGCCTCGGGGCTCGCGGCTGTGGCGGAGCGGCCGGTGAAGCTGATGAACGTGGCGCTGCCCGGCGCCCAGTCCGACGACCTGGACCGGCAGGTCTCGCTGCTGCTGGACTCCACGCTGCCCCCGCCCGACGTCGCCGTGATCATGATCGGCGCCAATGACGTGACCCGCCGGATGCCGCTGTCCACCTCGGTGCGGCTGCTGTCCGACGCGGTACGGCGGCTGCGCGACACCGGCAGCCAGGTGGTGGTCGGCACCTGTCCCGACCTGGGTTCGGTGGAGCCGGTCTACCAGCCGCTGCGGTGGCTGGCCCGGCGCGCCAGCCGGCAGCTCGCGGCGGCGCAGACCATCGCGGTGGTGGACCTTGGCGGGCGTACGGTCTCGCTCGGCGACCTGCTGGGCCCGGAGTTCGAGGCGCGGCCGCGCGAGCTGTTCGGGCCGGACAACTTCCATCCCTCGGCGGAGGGCTACGCGACGGCGGCGATGGCGATCCTGCCGACGCTGTGTGCCTCGCTCGGACTGTGGCCGGAGGCCGACGAGCGGCCGGACGCGCGGCGCGGCGAGGGCTTCCTGCCGGTCGCCGAGGCGGCGGCCGAGGCGGCGTCGGAGGCCGGCACCGAGGTGGCGGCCGCGCATGCCGTCTCGGCGGGCCCGCGCGGGCGGTGGGCGCTGATGAAGCGGCGCCGGCGGCGCCTGGTGGAGCAGGAGCATCCGCAGGACGACAGCGGGGACACGGCCGAGACCTCGGCCGAGGGCGCGGCCCGACGCGGCGCGTGACCGTAGCCGGGACGCGCGGGCGCCTTGCCGGCGCCCTACGGCCGAGCCGGCCCGTGTCCGGTAGCCCCGGTAAGCCCTGGCCCCCTGGAGGCCGGGGCTTACCCGCGCCGCCCAGGCACCCAGGAGGCGGCCCCGCGCGCTCAGTTGAGACCGCGAACTTCCCTGGTGAGCGCGTCGGACGGGGCGCCGGCCCGTCCGGATCATGGGCACGCGGAATCCTTTGTGAAACTCTTCACATGAAGTTCCCGCCCAGTGGGTCAACTTTCCGGCGCCCGGGGCCCCAAATCCCCCTGAATCCCTGGGCCATCCGTGTTTCCGGGGCATTGCGGAGGGGAGAACCACAGCGGACGGGCCGGCGATCGACGCTGCTCAGCGACGTGTATAACGGCTGGTGGCCGCCCTGGGCGCTCGGTTTCCGCGCCACCCTGGGCCGTGAAGGTGCGCAGTGTAGCAGAGGGTGTCCATACCCTTGTGAAGGGGCTCACGAGGTACACCCCCGGACGTGCTGGATACTCGAACCATGAGCACCACGGAGCGTCCACGGATTCTCGTAGTAGGCGGCGGTTACGTCGGCCTGTACGCGGCGCGCCGCATCATGAAGAAGATGCGGTACGGCGAGGCGACCGTCACGGTTGTCGACCCGCGCTCGTACATGACGTACCAGCCCTTCCTTCCCGAAACCGCAGCAGGCAGCATCTCCCCGCGGCATGTCGTCGTCCCGCTGCGACGCGTGCTGCCCGGGGTCGAGGTGCTCACCGGGCGGGTCACGACCATCGACCAGGACCGCAAGGTCGCCGCGGTCGAGCCGCTGGTCGGTGAGCCGTACGAGCTGCCCTTCGACTACCTGGTGATCGCGCTCGGCGCGGTCTCCCGCACCTTCCCTATCCCGGGTCTGGCCGAGAACGGCATCGGGATGAAGGGCGTGGAGGAGGCGATCGGCCTGCGCAACCACGTCCTGGAGCAGCTCGACAAGGCCGACTCCACCACCGACGAGGAGATCCGCCGCAAGGCGCTCACCTTCGTCTTCGTCGGCGGCGGCTTCGCCGGCGCGGAGACCATCGGCGAGGTCGAGGACATGGCCCGCGACGCGGCCAAGTACTACCCGAACGTCAAGCGCGAGGACATGCGCTTCATCCTCGTGGACGCCGCCGACAAGATCCTCCCCGAGGTGGGCCCGCAGCTCGGCAAGTGGGGCCTGGAACACCTCCAGGAGCGCGGCATCGAGGTCTACCTCAGCACTTCCATGAAGAGCTGCGTCGACAAGCACGTGGTGCTCGCCAACGGGCTCGAGGTCGACGCCTCCACCATCGTGTGGACCGCCGGCGTGAAGCCGAACCCGGCGCTGGCCAAGTTCGGCCTGCCGCTGGGCCCGCGCGGTCACGTGGACACCGCGCCCACCCTCCAGGTGCAGGGCACCGACTACATCTGGGCCGCGGGCGACAACGCCCAGGTGCCGGACCTCGCCGCGGGCGAGGGCGCCTGGTGCCCGCCGAACGCGCAGCACGCGCTGCGCCAGGCGAAGGTGCTCGGCGACAACGTGGTCTCCGGGATGCGCGGCTTCCCGCAGCAGGACTACAAGCACGCCAACAAGGGCGCGGTCGCGGGCCTGGGCCTGCACAAGGGCGTCGCGATGATCGTGGTCGGCAAGACCAAGATCAAGCTCAAGGGCCGGCTCGCCTGGTACATGCACCGCGGCTATCACGGCCTCGCCGTGCCGACCTGGAACCGCAAGATCCGGGTCTTCGCCGACTGGACGCTCGGCATGTTCCTCAAGCGCGAGGTCGTCTCGCTCGGCGCGATCGAGAACCCCCGCGAGGAGTTCTACGAGGCAGCGCGGCCGATCCCGGCGCCCGCCGCCGAGAAGAGCACCGGCAGCACCGAGGCCGGCGCGGCCAAGGGTGCCACCGACGCGGAGAAGGTCGCCTCCTAGCAGGGCTCGGCAGGAGCAGAAGCGCGGTTCGAAGGGCGCCCGCCATCCGTGGTGCGGGCGCCCTTCGGCATGCCCGCGCGAACTCCCTTGGCACGCCCGGCCCGTACGCGGTTCCGCGCGCCCGCCCGGGTCCGTGCCGTACGCCTGCCGCGCACCCCTCGCCGCGCGCCTCTCGCCGCGCACCCCTCGCCGCGCGCCCGACGTCGCGCAGCCCCGCCCGGCCCCTCCCGGCCCCGTTCCGCATGCCCGGCCGGCCGGCGCACAGCACCCCTCCCGACGGGCGGCGACGCGCCCGGCAGAGGGGCATTCCACCTCTTCCGGCCCAACTGCGTGTATCCGCAACGTAGATTTCCGCGTCAGGCGCCTCAAGTGCGATTTTCAGTCGTACGCTCAGATCCATGGTTGACGCGGCTCATCGCATCCTCGACATCGCCGAGCACGTTCTCCCCGGCCCGTTCCCGTTGCGCGTACGCGCTTGGGACGGCAGTGAGGCGGGACCGGTCGGCGCACCCGCACTCGTCTTCAGGAAGCGCCGGGCACTGCGCCGGCTGCTGTGGCGGCCGGGCGAACTCGGCCTGGCCAGAGCGTGGGTGGCTGGCGACCTCGACGTCGACGGCGACCTCTACACCGCGCTCGACACGCTCTCCGGGCTGATCTGGGAGCGCGGTGAGCCCGACCCGGCGGCCGGCCGCGGCGAGGGCGTACGCCAGGCCGCAGTCGCCCTGCGCGACCCGGCGACCTACCGGCTGATCCGCAGCGTGCTGTCCCTGGCCGGCCCCGGGCTGCCGCCCTCCGCGCCGCCCGAGGAGGTGCGCCGCCGCAGCGGCCTCGCGCACACCAAGCGCCGCGACAAGGAGGCGATCGCCCACCACTACGACGTGGGGAACGCCTTCTACGAGATCGTGCTCGGCCCGTCCATGGTCTACTCGTGCGCGCTGTGGGCCGATTCCGGCCTCGCCGCCGCCGAGGCGGGGAACGAGGCGGGGGACGAGGTGAGCGACCAGGTCAGCGCCGACACCGCGCGCAGGCGGGCCGCGGCCGCCGCGACCGCGGCGTCGGTGGCCGGCGCGTCCGCCGAGGGCACCGATCCGGTCGGCGCCGCCGGGATCTCCCTGGAACAGGCGCAGTACGCCAAACTCGACCTGGTCTGCCGCAAGTTGGGGTTGCAGGAGGGACAGCGGCTGCTGGACGTCGGCTGCGGCTGGGGCTCCATGGTGCTGCACGCGGCCCGGCACTACGGAGTGCGGGCCACCGGGATCACGCTCTCCGTGGAGCAGGCCGCCTTCGCGCGCAAGCGGATCGCGGAGGCCGGGCTCGCCGACCGTATCGAGATCCGGGTGCAGGACTACCGCGACGTCAAGGACGGCCCGTACGACGCGATCTCGTCGATCGGGATGGCCGAGCACGTCGGCAGCGAGCGCTACCTGGAGTACGCGCGGACGCTGTACGCCCTCCTCAAGCCGGGCGGCCGGCTGCTGAACCACCAGATCGCCCGCCGCCCGCTGCGCAGCGAGGAGGAGTACCGGATCGACGAGTTCATCGACCGCTACGTCTTCCCCGACGGCGAACTCTCCCCGGTCGGCACCACGGTGGGCCGGCTGGAGGAGGCGGGCTTCGAGGTGCGCGACGTGGAGGCGCTGCGCGAGCACTACGGGCGCACCCTGCGCACCTGGGTGGCGAACCTGGAGGCGCACTGGAAGGAGGCCGTCGCCGCGACCAGCGCCGGCCGGGCCCGGGTGTGGCGGCTCTACATGGCCGCGTCCGCGCTGTCCTTCGAACGCAACCGCATCGGCGTCAACCAGGTGATGGCGGTGCGCACCGACCCGGTCGGCCGGGCCGGGCTGCCCGCCACCCGCTCGGCGTGGCTGTCGTGACGCGTTCGACGGCCGTTCGACAAGCCCGAACTCCGGTTGCGGAGAGCGATTTCACGTCACTTGTGCGTGAGGGCTGATGCTGCTGGGATGCCGCCTGTGGTGCGACGAGACCGCAGGCGGCGCCCTGACCACACGTCAGTAACCCCTAAAATAAGACAACATGGCCACTTAGGCGCCCTGTTCACGACTCTCAACCCGGATACGCTTTTCTCTGCGCCCCGCCGGCCCGGATGGTGGAACGCAGACACGGCGAGCTTAAACCTCGCTGCCCTTTGAGGGCGTGCCGGTTCAAGTCCGGCTCCGGGCACCATCTCTCGCTGGTCCCTCCACCAGTGAGAACGGCCGGCATCGGGCGAGACCCTCTGGCGCTGCGGGGCCCCACGGGGCCCCGGCGGCACGGACGGGCCCGGACGCTTCCTCGTCGACACCGCCCCCGAGGCACGCCGGGGCCCTGGCGCATGTCCGCACGGGAACCCTGGACACGTCAGACGGTTGCGTCCGTCGTTACGCCTCCAGACCTGATCAGGGCGTGCTCATCCCAGACGCCCGGGAGTGACTACCTGGTGTCGAGGCAGAGCGCTGACGGGTTCCGGCCTGCTCGCGTCGTGAGGCCCCCGCCCGGGGAGGTCGCGCCGCCCCTTTCACGGTGGTCGTGGGCAGCGCTAGCGTCCTGGCGTATGAACACCGAGCTGGTGGTGGCCTCGCTCTCCGGTGCGGTCGCCCTGTCCAGCATCCTGGTCAGCGCCCGGTTCAGCCGGAAACAGACCGTGCTCGCGGCGCAGTTGGAGCAGCAGGGCGTGGCGCAGTCGAAGCTCGCCGAGCACCAGGACCTCATGAGCCAGCGCCGAGATCCGCTGCTGTGGGCGGCGTTCGACTTCCAGTCGCGCCTGTTCAACATCGTGGACAGGGATTTCCTGAACGTCTACTACACGCACGGCCACGACCGCGATCGCGACTACGCGCTCCGGAGCACTCTGCACGTCGCGGGCGAGTACCTCGGTCAGGTGGAGTTGCTGCGGCGCCGTATCCAGTTCCTGGACCTGGGCAACCGGGAGAGCTCCCGGATCGTCGTCCGGCATCTGACGGCGATCAGCAACGTGCTCAACAGCGACAGCTACGACGACCCCCACTTCCGGATATTCCGGAGCAACCAGCGGGCCCTTGGGGAACTGCTGACCAGCGGCGGCGACGGGCCTGCCCTACGGCTACGCACGCCTGCCTCACGGCTCCACCGACGCGCGCAGCCGGCCCGCGGAGGCGACGGTGGCCGCCGCCTCGCGTTCGCTGAGGCCCGTGTGGACCGCGGCCGTCACCAGCGCCGGGGCCAGCGCGTCGCCGAGGCCGGCGTCGTAGGCACGGCAAGCCGCCCAGAACAGGCGGCCGTTGCGCTCGCCCTCCTGGGAGTCGAGGACGAATCGGATCAGGGCCGCGGCGCGCTTCTCGGCCGGATGGCGCGGGGCCGGCGGGGCGGGCTCGCGGCCGGGCGGCGGCTCGGGCGGGGCGGCCAGCAGGAGCAGTGCGGGCGGCGCGGGTGCCAGCGGGTGCTGCGCGGTGCCGGGTTCCAGGAGGTAGTGGCCGGCGACGGTGCGGGAGCCGGGGCCGACGACGTAGCCGCCGGCGCCGCGTATGTCGATGCCGGGGGCGAGCCGGCCGGCCGAGTTGGGCACCGGGCCGGGCGCGGTCAGCCACAGGTGGCGGCCGCCGCTGGGGGTGAGGACGGTGACGGTCCGCGGCACGGCGAAGTCGTGCCGCTCGGCGAGGGCGTGCAGCGCGGCCATGCCGTCCGTGCCGTGCTTGACGTCGAGGTCGAGGCCCACGAGGTGGTGCGGGGCGCGGCCGCACGCGATGCCGTACCCCGTCGCCCAGGGCGCGAGGGCGAACAGGGCGCGGATGCGGTCGGGGTCGGTGGTCGCGTCGTGCACGCCGTGGCCGGGGCGGCCGCAGGCACCGCGGCAGTCGGTGGCCCGGGGCTCGTCGCGGTGCGGGGAGCGGACGGCGGGGAGTTTCGTGCGGGACAGCGGGAAGACCGGCAGTCCGCGCAGGGCGGTCAGCAGCGCCGTGTGCAGGGCGCGGATGTGGTCGGGGCGTGGCATGGCCTGCTCCCTGATTTTCGAACGCGTGTTCGTCTCCACCCCTCAGTGATACCGCGCCCGGCCGCCGGCGTCCACCTCATACCGGTCGTGTCGGCGACCCGGGCCCGGTCCGCGTCGCCGACACGGGCCCCTGGTCGCCGTACCGCGGGTCACGGTGCCGTCACCCCGGTGCCGCGGCACGGCGGTCGGGTAATACCGTCGGCACTGGCGGCATCGTCGGCGCGCACCGGCCGGAGGACCGCCCGGGACACCGCACGGGGCGACGCCGGGGGGCGACGCCGATGGCGCGGCCCGGGACGCCGGCCGGGTGCGGCCCACGCGGGACCGAGGGGTGGGGGCAGATGGACGAACGGCACACGCACGGCACGGACCCGAACCGGGACGACGGAGCGGAACGCCTGGCCGCGGAGGGCGAGGTGGCACTGGCCCGGCTGATCATGGACGGCGGTGACCTGACGCACGCCGCCGACCACCTGGGCAGCGCGTTCGCCGCCGATCCGCGGCTGCCCGACGCGCACGAGGCGCTCACCGAACTGGCCGGGCGGGCCGGCGGACCGGCCGCTGCCCTGGTGTTCTTCCCGCCGGACCGGTCGTTCGTCGGCGCGGTGGTCTGCCGTGCGCACCTGCTCGCCGCCTGCGAGGAGTGGGGCGAGGCGGTGCTGCTGATCGCGGGCGCGATCCGGGCCCGGTACGACCACCCGTGGGCGCATGTCGCCTGGCTCGGCCAGGAGGCGCTGCCCGGGCTGCTGTCGGCCGACGTGGTGACCCAGGCGCTGGCGCACATGGTCACCGCGCTGCCCGACCCGCTGCCCGAACCGGGCCGCGCGGCGATAGCGCCCTTCCACGAACTCGTCGCCGCCGTGGTCGAACACCACCCGGACGACGCACGGCTGGCCGCGATCGGCTCGGCGCTCGCCCGCCGGATCGGCGCCACCGACCAGGCCGTGGCCTGGGCCGAGCGGGCGCACCGGCTCCAGCCGGACCACATCCCCAGCATCATGCTCGGCTACGCGCTGCGGGCGGCCGGGCGGCCCGACGACGCGCTGCGGGTGTGGCGCGAGGAGATCGCCAGGGACGCCACCGACCTGTCCTTGATGGTCGACATCGCCGAGCTGTACGCCTCCACCGGGCGGGCCGCGCAGGGCCTGCCGTGGGCCGAACGGGCCGCCGCGGCGCGCCCGGACGACCCGCAGGCCGGCCCGGCCGTCTTCGGGGTCCGGTACGCCGCCGACGGCGACGCCGCCCACCTGCTGGCCCTCGCCGACCACCTGCGCGCGCACCCCGACCACTCCTACGCGGCGACCGTGCTGGCCCGGCACAGCGAGTGGCGGCCGTGGCTCGGCGTGGTGGCGGGCGCCACCGAGGCCACCGTCAACGTGCTGCACCAGCTCCTGCGCAGCCCGGACGCGGACGCCGCCCGCGGCCGGCAGGTGCAGCTCACCGCGTCGATGATCGAGCCGCCCAGCGCGGTGCTCACCTTCCTGATGTCCTTCCCGAACGGCGAGGTGGCCGGCCGCTCCGTCGGCGACCCCGACCCGCGCGAGCCGGTCGGCGCGGTCGGCCGCACCCTGTGGGCGTACGACGGCCTGATCGCCCACCCGGCCGTGCCCCCGCCCTCCCCCGAGGCCGCGCGGCTGGTACGGGACACCGCGGCCGCGTCCTGGCCGCACATCCCGGCCGCCTACGACCACGGGGTTCGGCTGTCCGGGCTGCCGCTGGCGGACCTGCTCGGCGTCATGGTCCACCCGCCCGAGCCGCCCGACGACGAGCAGGGCCGCTACCTGCGGGCGTACCGCCCGGAGCTGTGGGTCCGCGCGGTGCAGACCTTCGCCTGCCTCGGGGTCGCCCACCACCGCACCGACGAGCCGTGGCCGCGGTCGATGCGCCGCTCGGTGCTGCTCGACCTGCTCGACGGCCCCGAGGACTGGCTCGCCGAGACGGCCTCCTTCGCGATGGTGGCCACCGCCTGGGTCGACCCTTCCGTGCGCGAGGACGTCGGGCTGCGGGTCACCGAGCGGATGCTCGCCGCGGCCAAGGCGTACCGCACCCGCGAGGTCACCGTGCTGGGCTCGCTGTGCCGCCTGGTGCTGCTGTGCCCGTGGCTGGACGCGACCTATACGGACCTGGCCCGCGACCTGCTCGCCGCGATCGGGCGCGCCGAGCAGGAGCCCGACAGCACGGGCACGGACCCGGATACGGAACCGCCTGCGACCGCGGCCACGGACGAGCGGTCAGGCACGCTCGCGGGCACCGCATCCGACCCGCGGCCGGCCGCGCCCGCGCAGCCCGCCGGCCCGCCGCCGCGGCCCGCCCGCAGGGGTCTCTTCCGCCGCCGGCGGCGCTGAACCGCACCGGCCCCGCCCCTTCTCGGCCCCGCCGCCACCCCTTCTCCTGCCGCCATGCGGCCCTTTTGACCTGCACCTACCCTGGGGGCAGCCGCAGCGCGCGGCATCGGAGGACCGTGATGAAGAGCAGCAACCCCGTGCTGACCGGCCGCGGCTTCACCGAGGGCGGCGGAACCTCCCAGCAGCCGCGGGACCTGACGGCCGCACAGCTGGAGACGATGTACGCCCGCCCCTCCGCCGGGCCCGCGCGGACCGGCCGGATGACGATGGGCGACGTCGTCGCCCGCACCGCGACGACCCTCGGCACGGTCGTACTCGGCGTGCTGCTCGGCTGGTTCGCGCTGCCCGAGCGGTACGGCCTCGCGATCGGCGCCGCGTTCATCGCGTTCGTGCTCGCCATGGTGCAGTCGTTCAAGCGGACGCCGTCGCCCGCCCTGATCATCGGCTACGCCCTCTTCGAAGGCGTCTTCCTCGGCGTCCTCAGCCGCACCTACAACGAGGCGTGGCAGGGCGCTCCGGTCCAGGCGGTGCTCGGCACCGTGGCGGTCTTCTGCGGCATGCTGCTCGCGTACCGGACCCGCCTCATCCGGGTCACCGCGCGCTACCGCAGGATCGGGCTGGCGGTTTCGGTCGCCTTCCTGATCGCGATCGTGGTCAACCTGCTCTTCTCCGCCTTCGGCGGCGGCGACACGCTGGGGATTCACACCGGCGGGCTCGGCATCGCCTTCTGCGCGCTCGGCATCCTCCTCGGCGCCTTCTTCCTCTCGCTGGACTTCCAGCAGGTCGAGGACGGAATCCGGCACGGAGTACCGCAACAGCACGCCTGGCTCGCCGCGTTCGGCCTGACGCTGTCCCTGGTGTGGATCTACCTCGAACTCCTGCGCCTGATCTCCATCCTGCGCGACTGAGCCGGACGGACCCGGACGGACCCGGGCGGAGTCCGGACGGAGCCAGGCGGGGTCCGGACGGACCCGGGCGGAGTCCGGACCAGCCGCTACAGGAGGTTGCGCCTGGCCCGGCGCAGGTCGTACTCGTGGACGAGGGCCTTGGCGTGGCCGTAGGACAGGGCGTGCTCGCTGCGCAGCCAGCTCACGCGTTCGTCGAAGCGGAGGAGGGAGGGTCCGTCGGCGAGGTCGCGCAGCCACTCGCTGACCTCGCGGCCGGTGCAGTGCGGGATGCGGTCGATCAGGTTCCGGTGGGTTTCGTCGGAGATGTGCGTGGGGTACATGGCGCCTCCGGTGTGCGATCCGGTCACCCCACCGTGCCCGAGAGGTCGTTCGTTGGCAACCATCCCGGGCGTGCGGATATCGGTGCGAAGCCGCACCGCGCGGGTGCGCCGGGCGCGCGGGTAGGGTCGCGGTCATGTCCGATCGCACCGCGCTGCACACCGCCGTCGACCGTCTCGCCGGGCGGCTGCGGTCGCTCCCGCAACGCAGGCTCCAGGGCGGAGCCGCCGCCGAGGCACTGGAGTTGGCGCGCTGGCTGGCCGTCCAGGCGGAGACCCTGGAGTTCCCGGACCGCGCGCCGCACCGCATGCCGAACGACGGGATGTTCATCGTGGGCGACCAACTCGCGGTCGCCGGCCATGACTTGGCGATGGCCCTCGGCTCGGTCGAGCCCGACAGGGCCGCCGCGGTCGTGACGGAAGCGCTGGAGCGGGTGGCGCGGGCCGCGAAGAACATCGGATGACCCCTTGGGCGTTCGCGGCGCCCGCGGGGGCGTCGCGGCCCCGGCGCCGGCCGGGCCCGGGCGTTACAGCGACGCCACCACGCGGTCGGCGAGCACGTAGACGGCCTCGTCGCCGCACGCGAAGGTCAGGGCGTAGGCGCCGGCTATCGCGGAGCCGCCGCGCAGCACGGGGACCTCGCCGCGGTCGAGGGCCTCGCTGAGCTTGAGGGCGGTCTCGCGGTGCCCCGGGGTCATGCAGAGCGTGGTGCCGTCGGCGAAGACGTAGACGTCGAGGGTGCCGAGCGGGCCGGGCCGGACGTCGGACAGCGGGATACGTCCGTCGGCGAGGTCGGAGAGGCGGTCCGCGGTCTGGTCCGGGGAGGCGACCACCGGGGAGGGCGCGAAGTCCGGGCCCGAGGGGTGCGGGATCGCGCCGGGCGCGGGGCGGGTGGCGTCGGGGCGGGCGATCTCGGGGGTGTCCGGGGCCTCGGGGTCGGCGGCGGCGTCGAGGGCCGCCTCGAAGGCGACGGCGTCCGGGCCGCCGGGCTCGATCCCGGCGAAGTCGGCCTGCCGGGGCAGGTAGGGCAGCACCGGCGGGACTTCGTAGTCGCGGTGGCCGGCGAGGTCGGCGGGATCGTCCGCCAGGGCGCCAGGGCCGCCGCTGGACGCGCCGAAGGGGCCGCGCGGCAGTCCGGTGTCGCCGGCGCTCTCCCGGGCCTCCTGCTCGGCCCAGAAGGCGCGGGCCTCGGCCAGTTCGCGCTCGCGCTCCTCGGCGAGCGCCTCGGCGACGGCGGTGCGGATGTCGCTCGCGCCGTCCCGGGGCCCGGGAACGCTCAGCCCGGCCAGATCGCGGCGCAGGGCGGACAGTTCGCGGCGGGTGCCGCGGGCGGTGAGCAGGGCGGCGGCGCCCGCGGCCGCGGCGAGTCCCGCGGCGACCAGCAGGACGGTGAAGTTCACACTCACTGAGCTACTCCCGACTGATGCGACCCGAGCAATGCCCACCAGGACGGTGGGCGAAACTTCCCCCTCACTCACTCTGCCGGTAAACCCCTGGCCTTTGCAGTGCGGAACGTCATGAATTGAACAGGTCTGCCCCCTTGCCCGGTTCCACAACACCCGACCTGACCTGGGAAAACGCGAACGCCCCCGGGAAAATCACGTCCCGGGGGCAATTTGATTGCGACTTACGTCACACTGCGTACACAAAGAAGTCGCGTCATCGCGCGCCGTGACAAGGCCCAGCTCAGCCCGGTTCGGCGCGATTCGATGCTCAGCTCGGCCCGCTTCTGCTCGGCTCAGCTGAGCCGCTCGATCACCATCGCCATGCCCTGGCCGCCGCCGACGCACATCGTCTCCAGGCCGAACTGCTTGTCGTGGAACTGAAGGCTGTTGAGGAGCGTGCCGGTGATCCGGGCGCCGGTCATGCCGAAGGGGTGGCCGACCGCGATGGCGCCGCCGTTGACGTTCAGCCGGTCGAGGTCGATGCCCAGGTCCCGGTAGGAGGGGATGACCTGCGCGGCGAACGCCTCGTTGATCTCCACCAGGTCGATGTCGCCGATGGCCATGCCCGCCCGCTTGAGCGCCTGCTTGGACGCCTCCACCGGGCCGTAGCCCATGATCTCCGGGGACAGCCCGGAGACGCCGGTGGAGACCACCCGGGCCAGCGGGGTGACGCCGAGCTCGCGCGCCTTGGTGTCGGACATGATCACCAGGGCGGCGGCGCCGTCGTTGAGCGGGCAGCAGTTGCCGGCCGTCACGGTGCCATCGGGGCGGAAGACGGGCTTCAGGCCCGCCACGCCCTCCATGGTGACGCCCGCGCGCGGCCCGTCGTCCTTGGCGACCACGGTGCCGTCCGGCAGCGTCACCGGGGTGATCTCGCGCTCCCAGAAGCCGTTCTTGAGCGCCTCCTCCGCGAGGTTCTGCGAGCGGACGCCGAACTCGTCCTGCTCCTGGCGGCTGATGCCCTTCAGCGCCGCCAGGTTCTCGGCCGTCTGGCCCATCGCGATGTACGCGTCGGGCACCGCCCCGTCCTGGCGCGGGTCGTGCCACTGCCCGCCACCCTCTTCGGCGCGCTTCTCGGTACGCGCCCGCGCCTCGTCGAAGAGCGGGTTCATCGTGTCGGGCAGGCTGTCGGAGTTGCCCTTGGTGAAGCGCGAGACCATCTCCACGCCCGCCGACACGAACACGTCGCCCTCGCCCGCCTTGATGGCGTGCAGCGCCATCCGCGTGGTCTGCAGCGACGAGGAGCAGTAGCGGGTGACGGTGCAGCCCGGCAGGTGGTCCATGCCCAGTCGCACGGCCACGATCCGGGCCATGTTGAAGCCCTGCTCGCCGCCGGGCAGGCCGCAGCCGAGCATCAGGTCCTCGATGTCGCGCGGGTCGAGCTGCGGCACCTTCTCCAGCGCGGTCCTGATGATGGTGGCGGCCAGGTCGTCCGGGCGCAGTTCCTTCAGCGAGCCCTTGAAGGCACGCCCGATGGGCGAACGGGCGGCTGAGACGATGACGGCTTCGGGCATCGCGACACTCCTCTTCGAGGCGGCGGGACCGCCGGCCGGCCGGCGCGGCGTGGGGCCGTCGCCGGGCCCCCTGGGAAGTTACCCGCACGTAGCGGAGCGCGTCACCAGGCCGCCGCTGTGATGCGGGATACTTTCTGAGCGCTTGCTTACCCGCGGACGCCTACGCCATACCCGTTTTCGCCCCGCTCAATCCGCGCAAGCCGATCAAGCCGCGCGACCGCCGACCCGCCGAACCCGCCGAACCCGCCGAACCCGATCAACGCTCGACCCGCTCGACCCGCTCGACCCGCTCGACGCTCAAGAACCGCGCGACCCGCTCAACCCGCCGCCGCGAACGCGATGCCGTCGAGGATGTCGTGCTCGCTCACCACGACCTCCTTCGCGCCGGTGCGCTCCATGATGCGCAGCAGCACCAGGGCGCCCGAGGCGATCACGTCGACCCGGCCCTCGTGCATCGACGGGATCGCGGCGCGCTCGGCGTGGGTGGCGGCCAGCAGCCGGCCGGTGATCTCGCGGACCCGCTCGACCGGGACCCGGGAGTGGTGGATCGCGGCCGGGTCGTAGGCGGGCAGGTCCTGGGCGATCGCGGAGATCGTGGTGACCGAACCGGCCAGGCCCACCAGGGTGCGGGCCCGGTCGAGGGGGACGTCGGCGGCCGCCTGGTCGAGGGCCGCGTCGATGTCGGCGGTGATCGCGGCGACCCGCTCGGGGGTCGGCGGGTCCACCACCGCGCCGTCCACCAGCAGATGGCGCTCGGTCATCCGCACGCAGCCGATGTCGACCGAGCGGGCGGCGGTCACCTCGCGGTCGCCCAGCACGAACTCGGTGGAGCCGCCGCCGATGTCCACCACCAGGTAGGGCGGGGCCAGGTCGGGGGCGCCGGTCAGTTCGCGGGTGGCGCCGGTGAAGGAGTACTCCGCCTCCTGGGCGCCGGAGATCACCTCCGGGCGCACCCCGAGGAGGGCGACGACACCGTTCACGAAGTCGTCGCGGTTCTCCGCGTCGCGCGACGCGGAGGTGGCCACGAAGCGGATGTGCTCCGGCGCCACCCCGTGCGCGCCGATCACCTCGGCGTACTCCCGGCAGGCCTCGAAGGTGCGCTCCAGCGCCTCCGGGGCGAGCCGGCCGGTGCGGTCCACGCCCTGCCCGAGCCGGACGATCCGCATCCGCCGGTCCAGGTCGGTGAGGCCGCCCGTGGCCGGGTCGACGTCGGCGACCAGCAGCCGGATCGAGTTCGTGCCGCAGTCGATCGCGGCCACCCGTACCGTCACTTGGCGGTCCCCTCACCGGTGCAGGGGCCCTTGGCCCACCACTCGGGCAGCAGCGCGAGCGTCTCGTCGCCGAGCGGGTTGACGCCCGGGCCCGCGGCCAGCGAGTGGGCGGCGAGCACGTGCAGGCACTTGACGCGGTCGGGCATCCCGCCCGCGCTGGGGAAGCCGGGCAGCACCTCGATGGCGTCGCGGCGGGCGAGGTAGTCCTCGTGGGCGGCGCGGTAGGCGGCGGCCAGCTCCTCGTCCTCGGCGAGCCGGGCGGTCATCCGCTTCATCACGCCCTCCGCCTCCAGGGTGCCGATCGCGGAGGCCGCGCGCGGGCACGTGAGGTAGTACGTCGTCGGGAAGGGACTGCCGTCCTCCAGCCGGGGCGCGGTCTCGACGACGTCCGGGTTGCCGCAGGGGCATCGGTGCGCGACGGCGCGCAGGCCGCGCGGCTCGCGGCCGAGCTGCGCGCGCACGGCGGCGATGTCGGACTCGGTGGGCGGGGTCTGTTCCGGGGTGGTGTCCATGAGCCGTTCTGCTTTGCGGTGTGCGGGAGTTCGGGAGGCGGGGGTCGGGACGGGCGGCGAGGCGGGCGGCGGGACGGAGCAGGACCGCGGGCCGGGGCCCGCGGGGGCTTCGCCGGTCAGCGCCGGGGGGCCGCTGCCGCGTCGGCCTGGTCGACGCCGTCCCACATGTTGTCGTACCACGGGCGGTGCGCGGCGGCCTCGTCGGTGGCGCGGCGCTCGGCGGCGGGGTCGGGGTCGCCGGTGCCGGCGGTGCCCGCGACCGAGTAGCCGGTCTCGCCCGGCAGCACGAAGTGCAGGTGCGCGCGGGCCTGGGTGCGGACGTAGTCCGGGTCCTGCCAGCGGGCCTTCTCCTCGCGCAGCTGCTCGACCTTCCGCTTCGCCTGCTGCGCGGCGCGGCGCTGGTCGGCGATGTCGGAGCGCTGGGCGATGTACTGCCGGGTCGGGTAGGCGAGCGCGACCACGAGCGCGCACAGCACCAGCGCCAGCAGCGCCGCGCGCCCGGTGAGCTTGTTGCGCCGCACCGGCCGCCGGGCCGCGGCACGGTAGACGCGCGCCTGCGCCTCCTGGCCGATGGCCTTGAGCCGGGCCGAGGTGGTGAAGCGGTCAGAGAAGCGGTCCGACCCCACGCCGTGACTCCCCTCGCCGTCCTGCTGACGGTCAGATGCGTACGTCCCCGCCCCACGGTACGGGACCGGGTGCGGGGACGTCCGCAGGCTGACGGGACGTCAGCCGCCGAGCGGTGGACGGCCGCCGGGAGCCCCGGGGGGCGGCGCGGGCGGCCCCGGCGGCGTTGAGCCCGTGAAGGGCGGGGAGGCGGGGCGGCCGGCGGAGACCCCGGGGGAGTGCCGGCTGAGCGCGATCCGCAGCAGCTGGTTGTACTTCGCGACGCGCTCGGAGCGGGCCGGGGCGCCGGTCTTGATCTGGCCGCAGTTGGTGGCAACGGCGAGGTCGGCGATGGTGACGTCCTCGGTCTCGCCGGAGCGGTGCGACATCATGCACTTGTAGCCGTTGCGCTGGGCCAGCTCGACGGCGTCCAGCGTCTCGGTCAGCGAGCCGATCTGGTTCACCTTCACCAGCAGCGCGTTGGCCGTGTCGTGGTCGATGCCCCTCTGCAGGCGCTCGGGGTTGGTGACGAACAGGTCGTCGCCGACGATCTGCACCTTCGCGCCGAGCCGGTCGGTGAGCACCTTCCAGCCGTCCCAGTCGTCCTCGAACAGCGGGTCCTCGATGGAGACCAGCGGGTAGGAGGCGACCAGGTCCTCGTAGTACTCGGTCATCTCGGCGGCCGACTTCTCGCCGCCCTCGAACTGGTACTTGCCGTCCTTGTAGAACTCGGACGCGGCCACGTCGAGCGCGAGCGCGACGTCCTGGCCGGGCGCGTAGCCGGCCTGCTTGATCGCCTCGACGATGAGGTCGAGGGCCTCGCGGTTGGAGCCGAGGTTCGGCGCGAAGCCGCCCTCGTCGCCGAGGCCGGTGGACAGGCCGCGGGACTTCAGCACGCCCTTGAGGGTGTGGTAGACCTCGGCACCCCAGCGGACGGCCTCCGAGAAGGACTCGGCGCCGATCGGGGCGATCATGAACTCCTGGATGTCGACGTTGGAGTCCGCGTGCGAGCCGCCGTTGAGGATGTTCATCATCGGGACCGGCAGCACGTGCGCGTTCGGGCCGCCGAGGTAGCGGAAGAGCGGCAGGTCGGACGCCTCGGAGGCGGCGTGCGCGACGGCCAGCGACACACCGAGGATGGCGTTGGCGCCGAGCGAGGACTTGTCCGGGGTGGCGTCCAGGTCGAGCATCGCCTGGTCGATGAGGCGCTGCTCGGTCGCGTCGTACCCGACCAGCTCGGGGCCGATCTGGTCGCTGACCGACAGGACCGCCTTGCGCACGCCCTTGCCCTGGTAGCGGTCGCTCTCGCCGTCACGCAGTTCGAGGGCCTCGAAGGCGCCGGTGGAGGCGCCGGACGGGACCGCGGCGCGGCCGGTGCTGCCGTCGTCGAGGCCGACCTCGACCTCGACGGTGGGGTTGCCTCGCGAGTCGAGGATTTCCCGGGCTACGACGACGTCGATGGACGGCACGTTGTCTCCTTCTGAGATGTCTTCTCGTCTTTATCAGGACGAGCCTAACCGGCTTCCCCACCCGCGTTGGCGGAAGGCCCGACCCCTGAGACGGCCGGCGGCCGCGGTCCCGCGGGAACGCGCCGGCCGGGCGCGCGCGGTTCGGTGCGCGCGCCCGGCCGGGGCGGTGGGGACCTTCGTTCCGGTGTTACCCGGTGTTCAGCTCAGGTGCAGGTGCTGGCCCGGGTAGATCAGGTCGGCGTCCTTGACGATGTCGTGGTTGAGCGAGAACAGCTTGTGCCAGCCGCCGGACACGTGGTGCGCGGCCGCGATCTTGGAGAGGCTGTCGCCCTTGACCACGGTGTACTCGCCGTCGCCCTTGGGGATGCTGGTCGGCGCGGCGTGCCGGGTGGTGCTGCGGCTGCTCTGCGAGGTGCCGGTGTGCGTGCTGGTCGACGTCGACTTCGAGGGAGCGGACGCGGCCGGGGTGGACGGCGTGCTCGACGACGAGGAGGAGGACGACGAGGACGACGAGCCGGACGGGTTGATGTCCGGGGACGGGCCACCGGAGGTCAGGCCGCCGGCCGACGCGCAGGACCAGGCACCCGGGCCCTGCATGGCGAGCAGCTTCTCGGCGATCGCGATCTGCTGGTCCTTGGTGGCCAGGTCGGCGCGCGGGGCGTACTGCAGACCGCCCGCACCCTCCCAGCTGGACTGCGAGAACTGCAGGCCGCCGTAGTAGCCGTTGCCGGTGTTGATGGACCAGTTGCCACCGGACTCGCACTGGGCGACCGCGTCCCAGGTGGCGACGGAGGCGGCGGAGGCGGACGTGCTGGCGATCAGCGGAACGGTGATCGCGGTGCCGGCGACTCCGGCGAGCGTGGCGATGCGGACAAACCTCTTCGAGGCACGACGGTGCTTACCCATGTTGTTATAGCCCTCACCGACGCCTACGAGGTGAGCTGTCGGGTTCGGACGTGAGTTGCCCGGCCGCGCCGCCTCAGGCGGCGATTCGGCTTCACCCCGAGCCGGACCGTGCTGCCGCGGTGGCCGCGACGGTCGCTGTCCGTCGCCGCGGCGTGCGGCTGGTCCGGCGGAAGACCTTGGGTCCCCCGCTCCTGCCTGCGGCGCTTTCGCGTCGACTGTTCCCGTGGGGCGGCGGCAGGACTCGGCGTTCCGCTCCGAACGGGGCCCGCTGTGGCGAGCGCTTAGACGTTAAGCACACCGCACCGGGTTCTTCAAACATTCCGGCGGCGGGCTCCAACTGCGCGCTCACGCTCGGCGGGTGGATATCGGCGCAGGTCGGGAGGGTGGCATTCGCGAGTTGACGATCGAACGGCCGAACGGGGCCGCGAGACCCTTGTCACATCGGCGGCGGCAGCCGGGAGTTGATACGTCCGGTTTGTCTTCCGGCCGCCACGCGCCTTCCGCTCAGCCGAGGTTGAGGATCTGTCCCGGTTTGATGAGGTTGGGGTCGTCGCCGATGAGGGCGTGGTTGGTCTCGTAGAGCTGGTGCCAGCCGCCGGCGACGTGGTGCGCGGCGGCGATGCCGGAGAGCGAGTCGCCGGAGCCGACCTCGTAACCGTCGGTGGTGCTCTTGCCCTCGGCGGGCTGCCCGGTGGACGGCTTGGTCCGGTGGGCACCCTGGCTGCCGCCGCCGCTGCCGCCGCTGTTCGCGCCGTCGGAGGCGGGGGTGGGGTCGGCGGTCGAGAAGACCTCGGTCCTGGTGGCTCGGTCCTGGGCGGCCAGTTCGTCGTCGGTCGGGTCGTACGGCTTCCCGTGCCGTCCGGAGCCGGTGGTGGGCGTGCCCGGGTCGGTCGGCGTGCCCGTGGTCGGCGTGCCCGAGCCGGTCGGCGCGGTCGGCGACGTGGTGGGCGTGCCGGAGCCGGACGGCGGCGTGCTCGGGGTGCCGGTGGTGGGCGTGCCCGGGTCGGTCGGCGTGCCCGTGGTCGGGGTGCCCGAGCCGGTCGGCGTGGTCGGCGACGTGGTGGGCGTGCCGGAGTCGGACGGCGCGGCGGTCGCACCGGAGCTCGGCTGGATGCCGGTGGGGCCCGACGGGTCGGGCACCGGCGTGGCGGTCGGGTCGACGTCCGGCGTCGCGGTGTCGATGAGCAGCCCGGTGGTGAGCTCGCAGCCCGGCCACGCGTTGGGGCCGAGGTCGGTGAGGATCTTCTGGGCGACGGTGATCTGCTGCGCCCGGGTCGCGAGGTCGGGCCGCTTGGCGTACGCGTCGCCGCCGTACTGGTCCCAGGTGTCCTGGGTGATCGCCAGACCTCCGAAGAAGCCGTTGTCGGTGTTCGCGCCCCACACGCCGCCGGTCTCGCACGCCGCCACCTTGTCCCAGGTGGTCGCGTCGGCCGCCTGGGCCGAGCCGGCGCTGATCAGGGGGAGCGCGATACCGACGCCTGTCGCGGCGGCGGTCGCCACGGTCACCACTGCCGCCGGGGCCTGCCGGGGGCGTCGGTGCCGGCCGTTACCGGACGAGAGCATGCGGTCGCCTTTCGTTCAAGCCGTAAGCCATTTCCGTGGGCCCTGCCACGCGTCGTGCCATGGGCCACGCGGTACACGCCTTGCGTTGACCGCAGAACGTAGCGGGCTTGGCCAGTGCGTCACAAGTCGGTGTAGCGATCATCACGTCGCGATCACGGTGCTGACGCCGCGTCACCTGACGGGCGTGGCCTCGGCGGTGAACTCCACCGGCAGGGTACGCAGTCCACGCATGATCAGGCCACCGCGCCAGCGCAGTTCGGCCGGTTCCACGGCCAGCCGCAGGTCCGGCAGGCGGGTCAGCAGCGCGGCGAACGCGGTCCTCGCCTCCAGCCGCGCGAGCGGCGCGCCCAGGCAGTAGTGGATGCCGTGCCCGTAGCCGAGATGCGGGTTGTCGCGGCGGGCGAGGTCCGGCGTGTCCGGCGCGGCGAACCTGGCCGGATCGCGGTCGGCGGCGGCCAGCACCACCAGCACGGGGTCGCCGGCCGCGATCGGCCGGCCGCCGATCTCCAGCGGCCCGGTGGCGTACCGCCAGGTCGCCATCTCCACCGGGCCGTCGTAGCGCAGCAGTTCCTCGACCGCGGACTCCAGCAGCGCGCTCTCCCCGGCCGCCAGCGACTCCTGGAGGGCGGCGCGCTGCGCGGGGTGGGCCAGCAGGGTGTGCACACCGTTGCCGATCAGGTTGACGGTGGTCTCGAAGCCGGCGAAGAGCAGGATGAAGGCCATCGCGGCGGCCTCGTTCTCCGTCAGGTGCTCGCCGTGGTCGCTCGCCCGGATCAGCCCCGAGATCAGGTCGTCGCCGAGGTCGCCGCGCTTGCGGTGGATCAACTCGACGAGATACGCCCGCATCTTCTTCACCGCCCGGGCCACCCCGCCGCGCGGCCCGCCGCCCTGGCCCGGCACGGCGTGACGCACCATCATCCCGGCCCAGTCCCGGAAGTCGTCCTGGTCCTGCCTCGGCACCCCGAGCAGGTCGCAGATGGCGTGGATCGGCAGCGGGAAGGCGAACTCGTGGATCAGGTCCGCCTCGCCCCGCCCCGCGAAGGCGTCGATGAAACCGTCCGTCAACTCGCGTACCCGCGGCTCGAAGACCGCGACCGTACGCGGCGTGAACGCCTTCGACACCAGGCGGCGCAGCCGGGTGTGGTCGGGCGGGTCGATGTTCAGCAGATGCGTCGTCAGCTCCGCGGTCCGCTCCCCCGGGATGCCGGTCCTCCCTTTCGCGAGCGACTCCCCCGCGTGGTGCACCGGGTTCTTGCTCAGCCGCCCGTCGGCCAGCGCCTGCCGCGCGTCGGCGTACCGCGTCACCAGCCACGCCCCGACGCCGCTGGGCAGCGTCGTCCACCGCACGGGCGCGTGCTCGCGCAGCCACGCGTACGCGGGGTAGGGGTCGGTGGCGAACTCCCAGGAGAACAGTTCCGGCTGCGCCGGGGGCGTGCCGTGCGACGGCGGGGGTAGGTCGGTCACCCCCTGACCGTATCGGGCGCCCTCGCTTGCGCCGGGCCCGGGCGGACGATGCCACCGGGGCAACATTTCCCCTGGTCAGCGCGGTCCCGGCGGGCTCGGTTCACCCTTTCGGGTGAGGGATCGTCGTCCGGCCTGGGTACGCTTTCCGTACGCGCCAAAATCCGTCGCATGGGAGCGCTGATGAGCACCGCAGCCGAAGGCGATCAGGGCACGGGCTTCACCTGGCCCGAGCCGCCGCCCGGTGGGTGGACCGCGGACGACCTGGACCGCATTCCGGGCCTCCCGGCACACACCGAGATGATCGACGGAGGGCTGTTCTTCGTGAGTCCGCAGACTCATTTCCACATGGCGACGCTGTGGCTGCTGGAGTACGGGCTGCGTACGCAGGTGCCGGAGGAGTTCTACGTCGTACGCGAGATGACGACAAGACTGGGCGAGCGCGACCGGCCGGAGCCGGACTTGATGGTGGTGCCGCGCCGGGCGAGAAAGGGGCCCGAGCAGACCTCCTACGAGCCTGCGGACGTCAGGCTGGCCATCGAGGTGGTCTCGCAGGAGTCGGTGGAGCGGGATCGCACGGCGAAGCCCCAGAAGTACGCCCGGGCCGGCATCGAGCACTTCTGGCGCGTTGAACGCAATGGCGAGGAACCAGTGGTCTACGTCTACGAACTCGAACCCGCCAGCGGCACGTATGTCATCACCGGCATCCACCACCATCAGCTCAAGGTGGCCGTCCCGTTCCCCATCGAGATGGAACTGACCCTGGACTGATCGGGGACGACCCGGGACCACCGCGACGGAACGACCGGCGGGAACCGGTGTCGTCATCCGGCCGCTGCCGCCAGTTCGTCCCTGCACAGCCGGTCGGACTGGCGGGTGGTCTCGGGGAGGCGGTAGCGCGGGGACAGGTCCAGGACGCGGGCGCAGGCGGTCGGCAGGTCGATCAGATGGCCGGTGGAGACGTAGACCGGCTTGACGCCGCTCTGGGTGCGCAGCGCGCGGCCGACCACCTCGCCGTCGTCCACCAGGTCGGCGTGGTCGCCGCGGTCCGGGCCGAGGGCGGCCGGGTCGTGCCGCCCGGTGAAGGGGGTCTTGGCGACGCCCGCGGTCGGCAGGCCGGTGAGCACCCCGAGGTGGCAGGCGAGGCCGAAGCGGCGCGGGTGGGAGCGGCCGTGCCCGTCGCACAGCAGCAGGTCGGGGGTGGTCGTCAGCTTGCGCAGCGCGGCGACCAGGGCGGGCAGCTCGCGGAAGGCGAACAGGCCCGGAACGTACGGGAAGGCGGTGGTCGCGACGGCGGTGGCGCGCTCGACCACGCCGAGGGTCGCCGTGTCGATCACCACGACGGCGGCCGCGACCAGGTCGCCGGTGCCGCGCCCGTCGCCGGCGTAGGCGACGTCGAGGCCCGCGACCAGGCGGGGCGCGGCCGGCCCGGGGCCGCGGTGGTCGGCGAGCGGCCGCAGCCGCTCCTGGAGTGCGAGGGCTTCGGCCTCGCCGGCCGGCCAGGCATAGGGGACGTCCAGCCGCACCGGCGTCAACCGCCTTCCACGGTACGGCCGGTGGTGTCGGCGGCGTCCGCGTCCGCGTCGCCCGACGGACCGGTACCGGTACCGCTACCGCTACCGGTCTGCGCCGCGCGACGCGCCTCCGCGGCCTTCGTCGCGGCCCGGTAGCGGCGTGCGGCCTGCCGCAGCGCGCGCTCCGGGTCGATGCCCGCGGACTGCGCGGCGGCGGCCTCCGCGAGCAGGTGGTCGCCGAGCGCGGTCTCGTCGCCGGCACCGGGCGCGGCCGGGACGGCGGGCAGCGGGAGTCCCGCGGCCCGCGCGCGGCCGGCGAGCTTCGCCGCGAGCGCGAGGGCGGGGGCGGCGACCGGGACGCCCTCGGTGACGGACTCCCGGGCCTTCTCGGCGCCCTTGCGCCGCAGCCAGATCGCGCGGACCTCCTCCGGGGTCCGGGCCTGCTCGTCGCCGAAGATGTGCGGGTGGCGGTGGATCAGCTTGGTGATCAGGCCCGCGGCGACGTCGTCGATGCCGTACGGCTCCTCCGGGTCGCCCTCGGCGATGGCCGCGTGGAAGACCACCTGGAGCAGCACGTCGCCCAACTCCTCGCGGACGGCGGTCCGGTCGCCCTCCTCGATCGCCTCGACGAGTTCGTACATCTCCTCGATGCCGTACGCGGCGAGGTCCTCGTGGGTGCGGGTGCTGCTCCACGGGCACTCGGCCCTGATCCGGTCCATCACCCGCACCAGGTCGAGCAGTCGCGCGCCGGGCAGGTCGTACGACCCCGGCAGCAGCTCCAGTTCGGGCATCGCGACCCGGCCGGAGCCGCCCAGCCGGGCCAGCTCGTCGGTGACGGCCGGGTCCGCGCCGGCGTCCGGCGGCAGGTACACCACGGTGCGGCCGCCCGCGGTGGCATCCACCAGTTGCTGCCCGGTCGGCGCCGCCGTCTCGACGGTGACGCCGGCCTGCCGCAGGTAGGGCAGCTGCGGGTGGTCCGGGTCCGCGCACAGCACGCGGTCGGCGTCGCGCAGCACCTGCCACGCGGGCCAGGAGAGCAGGCCGGGCGCGACCCGGTGGCTCATGGTGAGCAGCACCAGGCGCCCGGGGGGCAGGGCGGCGGGTTCTTCGGTCACCCCTCGAACGTACCGCGCGCCGCCGGCCCGGCGATCACCCGCCCGGCGATCGACGGGGCGGGCGGCCGGGCGCGGGCGGGCGACGAGGCGGTCAGGGTCCGGCGGAGCGCTCAGGTCCGGCGAGGCGCTCAGGCGACGTCGGTGGGCGCGGCGGTGTCGTCGGGGCTCGTCACAGGGGTCTTGTCGATCACCCACGGGTCCTTGACCTTGCCGATGGACGCGCTCTTGCCGTCCCAGACGCCGTACCGCGGGTTGATGTGCACATGGAGCGACTTGGCGGTCTGCACCATGTAGTCCTCCAGCGCCTTCTCGCCGCCGTCGCTGCCCGGCTGGTACCCGAGCGCCGCGATGATCTTCGTGATCGCGATCTTCTCGTGCAGGTAGCTGTTGATCTGGTCGGGCGGCGTGCCGTACTGCGCGAGCATGCCGGCCTCGTAGCTCTTCTGGGAGCCGCCGGCGAGCTGCTGCACCTCGGCGTCGTACTCCCGCTGCACCTCGCCCGCGGACACCGTCAGCCCCTTGTCGGCGAGCGCCTTGTCCACCACCTGGGTCTGCACGATCACGTTGAGCACCTGGGTCGGCAGCTGGGTGGCGCCGGACACCGCCTGCGCGGCCTGCGGGTTGCCGTTCGCGGCCGTCCGCAGGTCCGAGACGCGCGCCTGCACGGTCGACACGGTGACCCGCTGGTCGCCGACCACCGCGGCCGCGCCCGTGCGGTTGGGCCCCGACCCGCACGCGGTCAGCGCGGGCGAGGCCAGCAGCAGTGCGACTGCGGCGGTGGAGACGGCGGTACGGCGGCGGACCATGGGTGCCTCCCGGCGGGTGACGGCGGGGAACAGCGGGGAGGTTCTCCTCGCGTCTCGCGTCTCGCGTTCCTGGCGTGATGGATGATCGAGCACGAGGATATTGACCAACGGCGGCCGATATCCAGCACTCTGCACAACGTGATCCGGGCCGGGAGGGTTGCGGCCGGTCAGCCGGTGGGAAGCAGCTGCTTCGGGCAGGTGTTCAGCACCTTGCGCATGGCGGCCTGCTCGGCGGAGGTGACCGAAAGGCCGTACTTCTTCTTCACGGCGACCTGGCGGGCCACGTAGGAGCAGCGGAACGACGTGTTCGGGGGCAGCCAGGTGGCGGTGTCGCCGTCGCTCTTGCGGCGGTTGGTGGAGGAGTCGACGGCGAGCAGGTTCAGCGGGTCGTTGGCGAAGTCCTCGCGGCGGTCCTTGGACCACTGCTGGGCGCCCTTCTGCCAGGCGTCGGACAGGGCCACGGCGTGGTCGATGTCGACCTTGCTGGCGCCGCGCTTGTAGACGATCCGCGTGCCGGTGTACGGGTCGGCGAGGGTGCCGCCGGTGATGACGCAGTCCTTGGTGCCGGCCCGGTACGTCTTCTTGGTGAGGTCGCGCTGCAGTATGTCGTCGCGGGTGTCGCAGTGGTTGTGGTCCACGTCGGCCCAGGCGGGGCCGAATTGGTCGCGGGAGTAACCGGTCTTCGGGGCACGGCCCTTGACCTTCAGGGCGTTCGCGGCGGCCAGCGCACTGCCGTGGGCGGCGCTCGGGGTGGCACCCGGATCGCCGCCGGTGGCACCGGTGTTGCCGCCGCCGCTCGCGCTGCTGGTGGGGTCCGCGCCCAGGCTGGTGTCCTTGCACCCGGCGACGCCCAGCGTCGCGGCCAGTACCGCCGTGCAGGCCAGCGCCCGCGTCCTGCGTATGCCCATCGATCACACCTCGGAAGTTCGCTCGTCCGGGGCGCCACCCGCCCCTCCCGCCCTGCCGAACGGCAGGTCCTACCCCTGAACCTGCCCCAACCAGGCGAGCGTACGGCGCACTTCCGCCGGGAAGGGGTGGTGGAGTCCGCGCACCCGCTCGGCGTCGTAGAGCAGGCGGGTCAGCACGTCGCGGGCCGCGTGCCGGTCGCCGACGGACAGCAGCAGGTGCCCGATCCGGCGCCGGATCTCCAGCGGCGGCCCGGGGTCGGTGGCGGCCCAGCGCTCGAAGTAGGGCAGCAGGACGCGGTATTCGGACAGCGCGGAGGTGGTGTCGCCCAACTGCTCCAGGCACTGCGTCGCTTCGTAGCGGTACTGCAGGGCCTGCCGGTCCGCGCCGCCGTACTGGGAGGCGAACTCCTCGGACAGACGGCGCAGTTCGGGCAGCGCGCGGCGGTACTGGCCGTCCTCCATCAAGGTGGCGGCGTACTGCTTGCGCAGGCTGCGCAGCACCGGGGAGTGCTCGCCGTGCTTCTCGGCGGCGGCCGGCAGCAGCCCGCCGAGCACGTCCACGGCCTGGGTGATCCGGCCCGCGGCCAGCAGCCGGCGCACCTCGTCGACGGCTGCGGCCAGGTCGGGGCCCGCGGAGTTCACCGCCGGCGGGTAGGCGGGGCGTTCGGGCAGCGGCGCGGGCGCGGGCTTGTCCGGCCAGGGGGCGTGCGGGCGCAGGAACGGCCGGGTGGGGTCCATCGGGCCGAGCGGCGCGGAGCGGGGCCCGCCGGGCGGCACCAGGGCGACGAGCTGCCGGAAGGCGTCCTGCGCGTCCTCCGGGCGGTCCTGCGGGTCCTTCGCCAGCAGCCGCAGCACCAGGGCCTCCAGCGGCTCGGGCACCTGGGGGCGTATGCGGCGCAGCGGCGTCGGCGGCTCGTACAGGTGGCCGTGCAGCACGCCGAGCGCCGTCGGCGCCCCGAACGGCACCTCGCCGCCGAGCAGTTCGTGCAGCACCACGCCCAGGGCGTACAGGTCGGTGCGCGGGCCGATGGCGCCGCCCATCGCCTGCTCGGGCGCCATGTACGCGGGGCTGCCGATCGGCGAGCCGGTGTGGGTGAGCCGGGTGGTGTCGGTGTCCATCACGGACGCGACGCCCAGGTCGAGCACGGTGACGGTGCCGTCGGTCCTGATCATCACGTTGCGCGGCTTGAGGTCGCGGTGGACGATCGGGACGGCGTGCACGGCCGACAGCGCGGCGCACAACTGCGCGCCGACGGCGACCGCCCACGGCCACGGGTAGGGCGTGTGCGCGGCCAGGTGGTCGCCGAGGTCGCTGCCCTCCACGTACTGCATCACCAGATACAGCTCGTCGCCGTCGGCGCCCGCGTCGTGCACGGTGACCAGGCCGGGGTGGTCGACCTGGGCGGTGACCCGGCACTCGCGGTCGAAGCGCTGCCGCAGCTCCTCCACGTTGTCCCCGCCGGCGACCTTGTCGGGGCGCAGCAGCTTCACCGCGACCCGGCGGTCCAGCCGCCGGTCGTACGCGGTCCACACCTGCCCCATGCCGCCCTGGCCGATGATCGCGGCCAGTTCGTACCGCCCGGCGATGAGCCGACCGGTCACCTGGCCCCCTCGCCCTCACCGCTGTCCTGGCTGTCGCCGCGCTCCTTGCGCAGGAAGTCGCTCAGCTCGTCGAGTTCGGCCCGGACCTGGTCGATGCGGGGGGCCGGCGGCGGGGTGGGACGGGGCACGGGGGTCGGGGTGGCGGGACGGTTCGCCGGCGGCGGGGTGGCCGGGCGGGAGGGCGACGGGGTGGACGGGCCTTGGTTCACCGGCGCGTTCGGCACGCTGGGCATGCTCGGTATGTTCGGCGCGCCCTGCATCGGGGCCGGGTGGGCGGCCGGACCGGGGTACTGCCGCGGGGCCGGGTAGCCCTGGTGCGGCGGGGGCACCATCGGGCCGCCGGTGCCGTAGCCGGTGGCGTACGGGTTCGGCTGCGGGTAGCCGGCCGCGGCGGGCCACCCCTGGTGGCCGGTGCGGTACCTGAGGATGTCGGCGACCAGGAAGTACACCGCGCCGCCGAACATGCAGATCAGGATGAGGGTGCCGCCGGTGTTGGCCTGCCAGTCGTTGTCGTCGTCGGACAGCCCGAAGCAGACCACGGCGATCACCGCCATGCCGACCGCGACGGCCAGCATCAGCCAGTCGGAGGTGCGCTTGCGCAGCACCGCCAGGTACAGCATCGAGCACCACGCGAGGAAGCCCAGGGTGACCACCGGCAGCACGGTGAGGATCACCCGCAGCACGACGGCAGTCGTGGGGTGTGCGGGCTTGGGCCCCTGCGTCACCGGACCTGGGCCGTACATGTGGGTGCTCCTGGGTCGTCGGGCCACGGACGGCGGGCGGTGACTGCTCGACGTCCGCCGCCACACGGACACCGCGGGTGCCCGCGCCCACCCATCGGCGAACACCCTGTGAGCGTATCGGCCGCAGAGCGCGGCCGTCCCCCGCTCACCCCCGACCTGTGGATAACTATTTCGGCCGGCCCGGTTCCCCGGCGCGGCCCGGCGTCCGCGGACCGTCCGAGCTTCGCCCGCGCCTCGCCCGCGCCTCGCCCGCGCCTCGCCCGCGCCTTCGCCCGCGGACGCCGGGGCGGGGACCGTTCGCGGCACCCGGTCGGTGCCCGTGCCGCGCGGGGTCCCGCCGGCACGGTGTCGTCCCGTATCTTTTCCGGCAGACCCCGACCCCGCTTCCGCTGGAGGACGACGATGGACAGGGCCGAGGCCGTCATCCCGGCGCAGGAGGCCGACGCCGAAGCCGATGCCGTGGCGGGCGCGGGCGCGGGCGCGGCGAAGGCCGCCGGCGGGGCCGGCGGCACCGGGCTGCGGCTGCGCAGGTTCGGCGCCGGCGCGGACCCCTACGTGCTCGCGGTCGTCTTCTTCGCCGCCTACACCGCGCTGTCGGTGACCCGCTACCGGCAGTTGCTCACGATGTCCTGGGACCTGGGCATCTTCGAGCAGGCGATCAAGTCCTACGCCCATCTGCACGCGCCGGTCGCGGACCTCAAGGGCCCGGGGTTCAACATCCTCGGCGACCACTTCAGCCCGATCACCGCGCTGATCGCGCCCTTCTACCGGGTCTTCCCGACCCCGGTGACGCTGCTGGTCGCCCAGGCGCTGCTGTTCGCGGTGTCGGTGATCCCGGTGACCCGGGTCGCCGGGCTGCTGCTCGGGCGGGGCCGCGGGCTCGCGATCGGGGTGGCCTACGCACTGTCGTGGGGCGTGCAGAAGGCCGTCCAGTTCGACTTCCACGAGATCGCGTTCGCGATGCCGCTGCTGGCCTTCTCCCTGGAGGCGGTGCTGCGCAAGCGCTGGGCGGCGGCGATGTGGTGGGCGGTGCCGCTGGTCTTCGTCAAGGAGGACATGGGTGTCACGGCCGCCGCGATCGGTGTGATCGTGTGGTGGCGCACCCGGGAGGAGCGGGGCGCCGAGGCGGTGGACGCGGCGCGCGCCGACACGGACCACGGTACGGACACCGGCGCGGACACCGGCACCGCGCCGGGCGAGCCCGCCGCGGAGTCCGGTACCGGTCCCGCCACCGCCGGCCCCGGTTCCGCCACCGACCCCGGCACCGAGGGCGACGGCCGCACCGGTCACGGCGCCCACGGCGGGCGGCTGTCCGACGCCCTGCGCTTCGGCCCCTGGGCGATCGGCCTGGCCGGCTTCGGGGTCGCCATGTCCGCGCTCGCCTTCGCCGTGATCATCCCGGCGTTCAACAAGACCGGCGGGTACGACTACTGGAACAAGCTGAACGGCAACGGCGCCCCGATGCCCGGGCACATCCCGTTCGACACCGCGGCCCACACCCTGCTGTGGATTCTGCTGCCCACCACCGGGCTGCTCGCCCTGCGCTCCCCGCTGATCCTCGCCGCGCTGCCCACCATCGGCTGGCGGTTCGTCTCGCACGACGACCACTACTGGGGCACCGACTGGCACTACAGCGCGGTGCTGATGCCGGTGGTCATGCTCGCCCTCGTGGACGCCGCCGTGACCTCTCGGCGCAGCCCGCGCCCCTGGCTGCGCTCCTACGCCTCCGGGCTGCCCGCGGCCGCGGCCGGCGCCGCCCTGGCGCTGACCTTGACCCTCCCCCTGGCATCGCTCAGCCACTCGGCCACCTACAAGGTCGACGCCCGCACCAAGGCGATCGAGCACACCCTCGACGAGATCCCCGACGGCGCCACCGTGGAGGCGAATGTCGGCCCGATCAGCCACCTGGTGCACCGCACCACCGTGTACTGGGTCGGCGACACCCAGGGCGTCACCCCGCAGTACATCGCGATCGACAACACATCCGGCTGGGCCGGCGACCCGGTGACGTACGCCAAGCAGCTGCACCCGGCCGCCACCTACAGCATGGTCGCCGACAACCAGGGATATGTGGTGCTCCACCTCACATCGGGCGGTCGGTAGGGCGAGCCGGTGGAACGGGCCGGTACCACGCCGAGGCGCCCGCCGTACCGCGGGCGCCTCGTGCAGCCGGGCACCCGGCTGCCCCGCGCCTAGTTGTCGAGCACCGTGGTCAGGAACTGCGCGGTCCACTGGAGCAGTTCGCGGCCCACCACCGGCTTCCCGCCGATCCGGGCGGTCGCCGGGCGCGGCACCAGCACCTGCTTCGTGGCGTGCCTGATCACCGAGCGCGGGTAGATCCGGCCGAGCCGCAGCTCCTGGGACTCCCGCAACTCGACCGGCCCGAAGCGGACGTTGCCGCCCTGGAGCGTGATGTCGCCGACGCCGACCTTGCGGGCCAGTATCCGCAACGCGGCCACCAGCAGCAGGTTCTCCACCGGCTCGGGCAGCTTGCCGTAGCGGTCGGTCAGCTCCTCGCGCACCGCGGCGATGTCCTCCTCGCTGTTCGCGGCGGCGATCGACCGGTACGCCTGGAGCCGCAGCCGCTCGCCGGGCGCGTAGTCGTGCGGGACGTGCGCGTCGACCGGCAGCTCGATCTTCACGTCCAGCAGCTCCTCCTCCGGCTCACCGCCGCTCTCCAGCGCGTTGCGGTAGTCCGCGACGGCCTCGCCGACCATCCGCACGTACAGGTCGAAGCCGACCCCCGCGATGTGCCCGGACTGCTCGCCGCCGAGCAGGTTGCCCGCGCCGCGGATCTCCAGGTCCTTCATCGCGACGTACATGCCCGCGCCCATCTCGGTGTGCTGGGCGATGGTGGCCAGCCGCTCGTGCGCGGTCTCGGTGAGCGGCTTCTCCGGCGGGTACAGGAAGTACGCGTAGCCGCGCTCGCGGGAGCGGCCCACCCGGCCGCGCAACTGGTGGAGCTGGGAGAGCCCGAAGGTGTCGCCGCGCTCGACGATGAGGGTGTTGGCGTTGGCGATGTCGATTCCGGACTCCACGATCGTGGTGGACACCAGCACGTCGAACCGCTTCTCCCAGAAGTCCACCACCACCTGTTCGAGCTGCGACTCCCCCATCTGCCCGTGCGCGGTGGCGATCCGCGCCTCCGGCACGATGGCGCGCAGCCGCGCCGCGGCCCGGTCGATGGACTCCACCCGGTTGTGGATGTAGAACACCTGGCCCTCGCGCAGCAGTTCGCGGCGGATGGCGGCGCCGATCTGCTTCTCCTCGTAGGGGCCGACGAACGTCAGCACCGGGTGGCGCTCCTCGGGCGGGGTGGTGATGGTGGACATCTCGCGGATGCCGGTGACCGCCATCTCCAGCGTGCGCGGGATCGGCGTCGCGGACATGGTGAGCACGTCGACGTTGGCGCGCAGCTTCTTGAGCTGCTCCTTGTGCTCGACGCCGAAGCGCTGCTCCTCGTCGACGATGACCAGGCCGAGGTCCTTGAACTTCGTCTCCGACGAGAAGAGCCGGTGGGTGCCGATCACCAGGTCGACGGAGCCCTCCCGCAGCCCCTCCAGGACCGCCTTCGCCTCGCTGTCGGTCTGGAACCTCGACAGCGCGCGGACGTTCACCGGGAACTGGGAGTACCGCTCGGCGAAGGTGCCCATGTGCTGCTGCACCAGCAGGGTGGTCGGCACCAGGACCGCCACCTGCTTGCCGTCCTGGACCGCCTTGAACGCGGCGCGCACCGCGATCTCGGTCTTGCCGTACCCGACGTCGCCGCAGATCAGCCGGTCCATCGGCACGGACTTCTCCATGTCCGACTTGACCTCGGCGATGGTGGTCAGCTGGTCGGGCGTCTCCGCGTACGGGAAGGCGTCCTCCAGCTCGCGCTGCCAGGGCGTGTCGGGGCCGAAGGTGTGGCCGGGCGCGGCCATCCGCGCGGAGTACAGCCGGATCAGGTCGGCGGCGATCTCCTTGACCGCCTTCTTCGCGCGCGCCTTGGTCTTGGTCCAGTCCGCGCCGCCGAGCCGGTGCAGCGAGGGAGCCTCGCCGCCCACGTACTTGGTGACCTGTTCGAGCTGGTCGGTGGGGACGAAGAGCCGGTCGCCGGGCTGGCCGCGCTTGGCCGGGGCGTACTCCACCACGAGGTACTCGCGGGTGGCGCCCTGGACGGTGCGCTGCACCATCTCCACGTAGCGGCCGACGCCGTGCTGCTCGTGCACGATGTAGTCGCCGCCGGTGAGGGTGAGCGGGTCGATGGTCTTGCGGCGCCGCGACGGCATCCGGCCCATGTCCTTGGCCGTGGAGCGCTGCCCGGACAGGTCGGTCTCGGTGAGCACCGCGAGCTTCAGCGCGGCGTCCACGAAGCCGTGCTCCAGCGAGCCGGTCGCCACGTGCACCACGGAGGGCGCCAGCATGGCCGGGTCGGTCAGCTCCGGGTCCAGCCGGGCCGCGATGCCCTCGCCGCCCAGCACCTCCACCAGCCGCGCGGCCGGGCCGTGGCCCTCGGTGACGTAGAGCGTGCGCCAGCCCTCGGCGAGCCAGCCCTTGGTGTCGGCGAGCGCGCGGGCGGTGTCGCCGCGGTACAGCTCGGGGGCGTGCATGCCCAGCCGCAGGGTGTCGCCGAACTCCAGCTCGGGCCCGAGCGAGGGGCGCTCGTCGTACGGTCCGGCGGGCGCGGCGCCCTGCTCGTCGGCGGCGAACGGGCTCACCGACCACCACGGGGTGCCGAGGCGGCGGGCGTGCTCCCGGATGTCGGCGATGGACCACAGGGAGGCGGCGCCCAGGTCGATCGGCGCGGCGCCCCCGCCCGCCGAGGCCGCCCAGGACGCCTCCAGGAACTCCCGGGAGGTCGCCACCAGGTCCGCGGCCCGGGTGCGGACCCGTTCCGGATCGCAGACCACCGCCATCGAACCGGCCGGCAGCACGTCGAGCAGCAGCTCCATGTCGTCGACCAGCACCGGGGCCAGCGACTCCATGCCCTCGACCGCGATGCCCTCGGCGATCTTGCCCAGCAGCTCGTCCAGCTCGGGGTGCTCGGCCGCCAGGGCCGCCGCCCGGGCCCTGACCTGCTCGGTCAGCAGCAGCTCGCGGCAGGGCGGCGCCCACAGGCCGTGCTCGGCGACTTCCAGGGAGCGCTGGTCGGCGACCTTGAAGTAGCGGATCTCCTCGACCTCGTCGCCCCAGAACTCCACCCGCAGCGGGTGCTCCTCGGTGGGCGGGAAGACGTCGAGGATGCCGCCGCGCACCGCGAACTCGCCGCGCTTCTCGACCAGCTCCACCCGGGCGTACGCGGCCGCCGCCAGTCCGTCGACCACGGCATCCAGATCCGCGCTGCCACCGCTGCGCAAGGACACCGGCTCCAGGTCGCCGAGCCCCTTGACCTGCGGCTGGAGCACCGACCTGATCGGCGCGACCACCACCTGGACCGGGCCGGCCACCACGTCGTCGGCGTGCGGATGGGCCAGCCGGCGCAGCACCGCCAGCCGCCGGCCCACGGTGTCGCTGCGCGGGGACAGCCGCTCGTGCGGCAGCGTCTCCCACGACGGGTACTCCGCCACCGTGTCCGGCGGCAGCAGGGAGCGCAGCGCCGCGGCCAGGTCCTCGGCCTCGCGGCCGGTGGCGGTGACCGCGAGCACCGTACGGCGCGCGCGGGCGGCCAGCGCGGCGACCACCAGGGGGCGCGCGGCGGGCGGACCGACCAGGTCCACCTGCGGGCGGTTGCCCGCGGCGGCGGACTCGACCGCCTCGGCGAGAGCGGCGTCCTCGACGACGACGTCGACCAGACCGTTCAGACTCATCAGGGTTCCGTCCCGAAAGAAGAGGGCCCGAAAGAAGTGGGCAGAGCAACGCGAAGCGCCCGACACGTCGCACGGGCCGGGGGTACCTCCAGCGTACGACGTACCGGTGACAGCCACCGCCGGACTGCTCCTGGCGCCTCCGCGCCCGGGGAGCGTGCTGCTACGTTGCCAGCTTCGGGCCCGGCACACCGGGCCCCGGAAACCGAGGATTGTGGGGAGGGGCCTTGAGAGAGGCAGATCAGGGGCGCCGCGGGGGGCCGCGCGGAGCGTGGACGGTGGCGGTGGCCGCCGTCGTCGCGGGCGCACTGTCCTGGACGGGTGTGGCGCAGGCCGCACCGGCCAGGAGCGGCGCGAGCGCCGCGGGCAGCACGGCGGGCAACACAGCCGGCACCGCGCGCGACACGCTGCAGGGGGACTTCGCGAGCGCCGCGAAGGAGTTCCAGGTGCCCGAGGGCCTGCTCATGGCGGTGGCCTACCACCAGTCGCTGTGGGACACGCACGCCGGAGCACCCAGCACCACCGGCAACTACAACGTCATGGGCCTGACCCATGTGGACACCGCCGCCCTGCGGGCCGCGGGCACCGCGCCGGACACCGGCCAGCGCGGTGAGGGCGGCAGTGCCGCCCCGGCCGCGCCGCGCGCCACCGCCACACCGTCGGCGGCCGGCCCGACCGCCGCCTACCGCACGCTGGACGCGGCGGCCGCGCTGACCGGGACGTCGCAGGCGCGCCTGCGCAGCGACCCGCTGCAGAGCGTCCGGGGCGGCGCGGCGCTGCTCGCGCACTACGAGAAGCAGCTGGCCGGCTCCCTGCCGGCCGACCCGGGCGCCTGGTACGGCGCCGTGGCCCGCTTCAGCCAGTCCACCGACGCCCAGGGCGCCGGCCAGTACGCGGACCGCGTCTACACCACGCTGCGGGCCGGGGCCTCGCGCACCACCGCCGACGGCCAACTGGTCACGCTCGCGGCCGAGCCGGCCGTGGCGCCCAGGACCTCGGCCCTGAAGGACCTCGGCCTGCCGTCGGCGACCGCGGAGGCCGCCCAGGAGACGAAGGCCGGCGCGGCCGGTACCGCCACCCCCGCCGCGAACCCGACGCCCGAGTGCCCGTCCGGCCTGACGTGCAACTACGTGCCGGCCGCCTACAAGCAGACCGACCCGAACGACAAGTCGAAGTACGGCAGTTACGACCTGGCGAACCGCCCGGCCGACGGCAACTCCATCAAGTACATCGTCATCCACGACACCGAGGGCAGCTACAGCAGCGCGCTGGGCATATTCCAGGACCCGACGAAGTACGCCACCCCGCACTACATCGTGCGCTCGTCCGACGGGCTGGTCACCCAGGTCGTGCAGACCAAGAACGTGGCCTGGCACGCCGGCAACTACTACATCAACGCGCACTCGATCGGCATCGAGCACGAGGGCATCGCGATCTCCGGCGCGTCCTGGTACAGCGAGTCGCTCTACGAGTCGTCGGCGGCGCTGGTGCGCTACCTGGCGAACCGGTTCGACGTGCCGCTCGACCGGCAGCACATCCTCGGCCACGACGACGTGCCCTCGCCGCAGACCGCCCAGCTCACCAGCATGCACTGGGACCCGGGCCCGTACTGGAACTGGTCGCACTACCTCGACCTGCTCGGCGCCACTCCCGGTGGCGGCGGCACCCCGGTGGTGGGCGGCGAGGTCACCATCGACCCGCCGTTCACCTCGGCGAACGAGCCGACGGTCACCGGCTGCAGTTCCAACCCGTGTGCCGCGCAGCCGACCAGCTTCGTCTACCTGCGCACCTCGCCGTCCTCGTCGGCCGCGCTGATCGGCGACTCGGTGATGGCGGCCAACAAGGTCGCCAACGGCACCACGCAGGCCGCCGACGTGACCGACAAGGCGGTCGCCGGGCAGTCGTTCGTCGTGGCCGGCGTCCAGGGCGACTGGACGGCGATCTGGTACGGCGGCCAGAAGGCGTGGTTCTACAACCCGGGCGGGCGGTTCGCGGTCGCGAACGGCAACACCGCGCGCCATGTGGTCACACCGGCCGGCAGCAGCGCGGTCCCGGTGTACGGCCGGGCCTACCCGGAGGCGTCCGCGTACCCGTCGGTGATCGCCGGGGTGGCGAGCGAGGACACCCAGATCGTGGCGCCGCTGGGCTACACGATCCCGGCCGGCCAGTCGTACGTCGCGGACGACCCGGTGAACGCGGACTACTACTACGCCAAGAACATCGACCAGAGCGCGCCGGGCGACCAGACGCGGGTGGTGGGCACGACCGTCTACTACCCGATCCGGTTCAATCACCGGCTCGGCTTCGTCAAGGCGAGCGACGTCACGGCGGGTTCGGCGGTGGTTCCGCCGGCCGGGACGTTCACCGCTGCGGGCCCGACCCGGATCATGGACACCCGCAACGGCACCGGCGTGACCAAGGGCGCGGTCGGCGCGGGCAAGACGATCAGCCTGCAGGTCGCGGGCAAGGGCGGGGTGCCCAGCAGCGGTGTGACCGGCGTGGTCATGAACGTCACCGCGGTCAGCCCGACCACCACCGGCCACGTCATCGTCTACCCCGACGGCACCACCCAGCCGAACACCTCCAGCCTCAACTTCCCCGCGGGCCGCACGATCGCGAACCTGGTCGTGGTGCCGGTGGTCAACGGCAAGGTGGACTTCTACAACTCGGCCGGCAGCGTCAACCTGCTCGCCGACGTCACCGGCTACTACACCTCGTCCAGCAGCGGGTCGCGGTTCGATCCGGTCGGCCCCGAGCGGCTGATGGACACGCGTGACGGCACCGGCGGGGTGACCGGTCCGGTGACGGCGGGGCAGACGGTCTCGCTCCAGGTCACCGGCGGCACCACCGGCATCCCCGACACCGGGGTGACGGCGGTGGTCATGAACGTCACCGCGGTCAGCCCGACCGCCACCGGCCACCTGATCGTCTACCCCGACGGCACCACCCAGCCGGACACCTCCAGCCTCAACTTCCCGGCGAAGACCACCATCCCGAACCTGGTGACGGTGCCGGTGGTCAACGGCAAGGTCGACTTCTACAACTCGGCCGGCAGCGTCAACCTGCTCGCCGACGTCACCGGCTACTACGCGGCGAGCGGTTCGCTCTTCCACTCCACCGGGCCGACCCGGCTGATGGACACCCGCAACGGCACCGGCGGCGTCAAGGGCGCGGTCGGCGGCGGCAAGACCGTCACCCTGCCGCTCACCGGCCACGGCGGCCTGCCCGCGAGCGGGGTGACGGCGGTGGTCATGAACGTCACCGCGGTCAGCCCGACCACCACCGGCCACGTCATCGTCTACCCCGACGGCACCACGCGGCCGAACACCTCCAGCCTCAACTTCCCGACCGGGCAGACCATCCCGAACCTGGTGGTGGTCCCGGTGGTCGACGGCAAGGTCGACTTCTACAACTCGGCCGGCAGCGTCAACCTGCTGGCGGACATCACCGGCTACTTCACGTCCTAGACGCCGGAACGCGCACGCCGCCCGCTGCGGGCGGCGTGCGCGGGGCACGTGACG